>CAMLCX010000099.1 GCA_946478635.1 uncultured Pseudomonadota bacterium | reverse complement strand
ACCGAAGGCACCTATCCCCTGCCCGAAGCGCAAGTCGATCGTTTCATGATGAAGGTGCTCGTCGGCTATCCCACGGAAGAAGAAGAATTCGTCATCGTCGACCGGGTGACCGGCGTGCCGAACGAGGTCGTTCCAATCGCCACGACCGCGCAATTGAACGCGCTGCAGCACGAGTGTCAAAACGGCTATGTCGATCCGTCGCTCAAGCAGTACGCCGTGCGGCTCGCCTCGGCCACGCGGGATCCCGAACGTCACGGCCTCGGCGACATGGCCAAATATCTTTCCTTCGGCGCCAGCCCGCGCGCGTCGATCAACCTCATTGAAGGCGCACGGGCGCTGGCTTTCCTGCGCGGGCGCACCTACGTGGTTCCCGAAGATGTAAAAGATTTAGTGCCCGATGTTTTTCGCCACCGGCTCGTGCTGACCTACGAAGCTCTGGCCGAAGGCGTCACGCCGGATCAGCTGATCCGCCGCATCATGCAGCGGATTGCAGCGCCCGAAAAGCCGTTGGAGACCCATGTCAAAGTTGCGGCAAGCTAACAAGAATGGAGTGTTGGAGTACTGGAGCATTGGAGTGATGGGTACTCGCCCAGTACTTCATCACTACTCCACCACTTTCCGTGCTCCAATTGAGTGCGTTGAGCCGACAGACCGTTTTCAACGACTTGAACGGTTTGAACTTTTTGAACGGCTTGAACCTTCGATAAATCCTAATACGGTCAAATGATGAGCCTCTTTCAGCAGCCTGGCGCGGAGAACATCATGCGCCGCCTGGAATGGACGGTGATTCGCCGGCTCGACGGGCTGCTGCATGGCAATTATCAGACGTTGTTTCGCGGTTTCGGCTTGGACCTCGCCGATCTGCGCGAGTACCAGTTTCATGACGACGTCCGCTACATCGATTGGAACGTCACCGCGCGCCTGCAGACACCCTACGTGAGAGTTTATAATGAGGACCGCGAAGTGACGGCGTGGTTTCTTGTCGATCTGAGCCCGTCCATCGAGTTCGGCTCGCAGGTGAAGAAACGCTCGGTTTCCACTGACTTTGTCACCGTCCTCGCGCGGCTATTGACCCGCCACGGCAACCGTGTCGGCGCGCTCTTGTACGGCGACAGCGTCGACACGGTGATTCCGGCGCGCAGCGGCCGGCGCCACGCGCTCCATATTCTCCACAAAATCCTCTCGCGACCCGAGACTTCGCGCTCGGCGCCGACGAACCTGGGCGATCTTTTGCAAACCGCCTTTCGCGTCATGCAAAGACGATCTTTAGTTTTTATTGTTTCCGATTTCATCAGCGCGCCCGGCTGGGCCAAGCCGCTCGCCCACTTGGCGCAGCGCCACGAAATCATCGCCGTGCGCCTCTATGATCGGTTGGAAATGGAACTGCCCGATCTCGGGCTTCTCGTGATGCGCGATGCCGAAAGCGGCGAGCAGCTGTTTGTCGACACGCACGATCGCGCTTTCCGGAAGCGCTTCACGGCGTTGGCCGAGCGCCGCGAACGGGAGCTTCGCTCGGCCTTCCAGCAAGCCGGCGTCGATGCGCTCGAGTTGTCGACCAACGATGATCTGGTCGATGCGATTTTGCGCTTCGCCGACTTGCGCAAGCGGCGCAGCCAATTGGCGGCAGGCGGCATTTTGCCGACGCATTTAAGAGGAAGCCATGAAGTTTCTATGGCCTGAGATGCTCTGGCTGCTCTTGCTCGTGCCCGCGCTGGTGGCCGGATACTTCTATATTTTGCGGCGCAAGCGCGAGACCGGGCTCCGCTACGCGAGCTTGAGCATGGTGAAAGAAGCGCTGGGCGCGAAACAGCGATTTCGCCGCCATATTCCGCCATTGCTCTTTCTGATTGCGCTTATCGCCATGGCCGTGGCGATCGCTCGCCCCGCGGCGGTCGTTACCTTGCCGTCGCAGCAACGAACCATCATTCTTGCCATGGATGTTTCCGGCAGCATGCGCGCGACCGACGTGCAGCCCAATCGCATTACCGCGGCGCAAAACGCCGCCAAGGCCTTCGTCGCCGATCAGCCGTCCAACGTGCGCATCGGCGTGGTGTCGTTCGCCGGAACGGCGGCGGTTGTGCAAATGCCGACGCAAAACCGCGAAGACATCATCGCGGCGATCGACCGCTTCCAGCTGCAACGCGCCACGGCAATCGGCAGCGGCATCATCGTTTCGCTCGCGACGATCTTCCCCGACGCCGGCATCGATGTGAGCTCGTTGATCTACGGGCGCAATGGCCCGCGCGGCCTTCCGCTCGATGCGGCCGGAAAAACGGAAAAGAAAGATTTCAAACCGGTGCCCCCCGGCTCCTACAGTTCGGCCGCCATCATTCTGCTCACCGATGGCCAGAGGACCACGGGTCCCGACTCCATCGAAGCAGCGCGCATGGCCGCCGACCGCGGCGTGCGCATTTTCACCGTTGGATTTGGCACCAAAAGCGGCGAGACCATCGGCTTTGAAGGCTGGTCCATGCGCGTGCGCCTCGACGAAGAGACGCTCAAGACGATCGCCAACCTGACGCGCGGTGACTATTTCTACGCCGGCACAGCAGCCGACTTGACGAAGGTCTATCAGACGCTGAACTCCAAATTTCTGCTGGAAAAAAAGGACATGGAGATCAGCGCGCTGTTCGCCGCCGGAGCGGCGGTTGCGGCATTGGTTTCCGCATTGCTTTCGCTCATGTGGTTCAATCGCATCCTGTAATAAAGGCCGCGCGGCCTTGCGTGCGTTAAATTCCGCTCCCTGGTCATGAATTTTACCGTTATCTGGGGGTTGCCCGAGTTATTCGACAGCAAGTCGGATCAGATCGCCGGATTTGGCGGCATGATCTCGCGAGGTTTTCTTTATAACCCATGCAGCCCGTCGCGCTGAACCGTCTTGCGCCGGCAACTTTCATTGCGCGTTAAACGGCCACTCGAGTCGAAGACGTCGTCCAGCACGTCACCCGGGTGTGGCGTGGAAAGATATTGAGCCAGCTCGCGGCGGACGTAATGGGCGTGCCGGTGCAGGTGATGAAAGACCGCGCAGTCGAAAACAAATGACTCCAGCGCCGCCGGCCGCTTCCAAAGCATATGAAAAAGCGCCTTCCAGAAGTAAAACCTGATCGTTTTTTCTCGAAAACCAAAAACATAGATCTCTTTTGAGAGTACCGCCAGAAGTTTCGCCCCGTGGCGCCGCACCGCCCCGAGCGGCGCCCTCGCGCGCAGCTCCAGCAAGGCAGGCAACGTGCGTGCGAAGTAAGCCCGCGGCTCAAAAACCTCGCGCACAAGGTCGCGGTAGTTTTCCAGATACTCGCGCTTGGTCATCTCGCCTTTGGGTATAAAATTGATGCCTTCCACGGTGTGATTCCCCGTCGAGCTGAGGGTTTCGAGCAATCGCCCTTCCGCCTTCAAACGTCGCGATAGCTGGGTGTGAGGAATCGCCTGCAGTAAACCCACCATGGCCACGCCGATGCCGGAAGCCTCAATAAATTTCCGCTGCGCCTCGAACACGCCGCGCTCCTCGCCGTCGAAACCGATGATGAAACCCGCGGTGACGTGCAGACCTCGCCGGCGGATCCGCGTTAATTTCGCCAATGGCTCTCCCGGTAGATTTTGCAACTTTTGCGTGGTCTTGAGCAGCTTCGGATCCGGCGTCTCGATGCCGATGAAGACGTGAAAGAAACCCGCCTCGGCCATGCGCTCGAGCAACTCGTCGTCATCGGCCAGGTTGATCGAAGCCTCCGTGTAATAGCGAAACGGAAAATTGTGCTCGCGGTTCCACTGGGCCAACTCCGCGAGCATCTCTTTCGCTTTTTTCTTGTTGCCGATGAAATTGTCGTCGACCAGGAAAATGTAGCCTTGAAACCCGAGCCTCTCGACCGCCGCCAGCTCGGCGCAGACTTGCCCCGGCATCTTCGTGCGCGGCACGCGGCCGTAGATCTCGATGATATCGCAGAACTCGCACTTGAAGGGACAACCGCGCGAGAATTGCAGCGCCATGGTGGCGTAGTCGTTGACGTCGGGTAAAAGCTCGAAGCGCGGCATCTTGATGCGTTCCAGGTTCGTTGCGCTGCCGCCCTGATACGTCTGGCCGCGCCGATCGGCGCGCAGGTCGCAGACCAACTGGTTGATGATATCTTCCGCTTCGCCGAAGCAAACCCAATCGGCGTCGGCGCAGGCTTCGTCGGGGAGCGCATGAGTGAACGGCCCGCCTACGGCGATCGGCTTGCCACGCATTTTGGCATTCGCCACACACCGGCGATAATCCTCCCGCTGCGACATCATCGCGCTCAAAAATACCAAGTCTGTCCACTGCCAGTCCGCTTCTGATTCCTCGGCGACGTTCCGATCAATCAGTCGCAGCGAAAAATCCTCCGGCAGATAGGCCGCAATCGTGAGCAACCCAAGCGGCGGCATGATGGCCTTTCGCCCCCACAGAAGTTGCACCGAGCGCGCGGTATTCCAAAAAGTCTGCTCGGGAAATTTCGGATAGATCATCAGGATATTCATTGCCGTCGGCCCCGTGCTAACAATGATCGTGATGCGTATGATACAAGTCTATTTCTTTCGGCCCAAGGATGAAACAGGGGATCGAATTAAGTAGAGTGCAATGGTAGTGAACAAACGGAGAGACCCATGGATTTCGCACAAGAAGAATTGAAATAAGCACCATCGAATGGAGCGAATAATGGACAAGACTTTTTGGGAAGGACTTCGAAATCTAAAAAAATCGGCGACCGACAAGAAAATCGGCGGTGTTTGTGGCGGGCTCGGAGAGCATACGCCCATGCCCACGTGGTTATGGCGCGCATTTTTTATTGTTTTGGTGTTTCTCTGGGGCACCGGCCTCGTTGCCTACATCGCCCTCTGGATCTGTATGCCCGCAGCCGACCCGCAGCCGAATTCAAAATAATCGTCTTATTCTCGTTTTTAACAGATCACTCCGGATGGAGCGCCGACTCGGCGCCATTCCGTTCTCCCTCGGTTTATTCTGAACTTGCCGAGGGAATCCCAGCCTCTCGCAGCCTTTCCCCAATTTTTGTTTGGTGTAGAATGAAGGTGTCAATTGGATTTCTTCTTAACATCCCCTTGAAGCTGAAAGGAGTCTGGTATGGGGAAGGATCCTTTCCTCAATTTCTCTTTTGTCATTGCCGTGTTGATCCTCGTTGCCATCCAGCATCCCAGCCACCTAGCCGCGCCCGCTGCGTACGATGAGACCGTCAACGGCGACCGGGTGCGTGGATACTTCTCCGACAATGCCTTGCGCGCTCCCGCAAATTTCAGCCGGGCGGCGGCATTCGTCAATGACATCTGGCACCGCGGCATGATCATCAAGCAGTGGCTGATGGAATACAAAACCTCTGAGTGGGAAATTTTTAACGCGGCGAGCCCGGCTGAAAACGACCTCCTCGAAGCAAGGTTTCACGTGGCCAACGCCGAGGTGTTCACACAGGCAATGAGAGATTCCAACCGCGCCATCGAAGAACTTACCCGCGCCGAAGCCTCGCTTCAGGCGGTGGAGACAATCATCAAGGCTCCCCTACTCCCCGAGTTGTCGACCATCCGGCAAGAGATCGCGGCTGTTGAGATCAAAGAGCAAATCCCGGCCGATTTGTCCTCGGTTCCATTCGAAGCGATCAAATCGAATTTGGATCATTTGATCGGGGACGTGCGCCCGTCGAAAACGTGAGACGATTCGAGCGGCGCGCGCGCACGCGGAACCTGGCTTTTGCTAGAGTCGCTTGCCTCGACAAATCGCCAATGTGACCGCGGGGCTCACTCCCATGCGCTCGCGGCGGATTTGCTGCGGCCGGTTTATTTCATTCAAGCCCCTTA
Source organism: uncultured Pseudomonadota bacterium (assembly GCA_946478635.1). The sequence continues at coordinate 6,451 of CAMLCX010000099.1, read as the reverse complement.
GCCCCTTTGGACTTCAAGTACTCTTTGGTGGCGGCCGTCAATCCAGTCGCGCCTTCAAAGGAAGCACCGGGTGCGATCGCATTCGTGAAAATCGCGCCCTTCACCTTTGCCCTGTTCAAGCTCGCGTCAGTCAACTTGGCATTGGATAGGTTGGCATCGGTCAGGTCGCAATCATCCAACAGCGCGTGACTCAGGCAGCAACCCTCTAGATTTGCCGCTCGGAGTTCTAAACCGGAAAAATCAATACAGGACAGATAAAGATTTCGAAGATCGATGCCAACCAGGCTTTCATGGTTGTAAATTTTCTTCAGCATGCGTTTCAGATCTTTTCCATTGGCCATTGTTTCGCCCTCCATGGGTTAGAGAAAACGGTGCGCGCCAAAGCCGATCGGTTATATTCCACTCGTGAAGAGCCGGGGTTCGTTGCGCTTTTCTGCCTTTTTCGGCATCGACGGAATGGTTAGAATGCCGGCGACGCGATGCTGCACGGCGTCCAGCAATGTCTCCTTCACGCGAGCAGAAAGCGCCAATGCGATTGGAACCCCCTCTGCCAGCGCCCAACACTCATCGAGATCGGCTAAACCTGCTCGATTCAAAACTGTGAGATGCACGATAATGAGCTCGGGCGGGTGGGGATAGATGAAATTCCACGCCTCCTGGACCGAGTCGCAATGAACGACGTGGTAACCTTCCCGTGTCAGAGCGTTCAATAGGCCGCCGTGTTTATCATTGTCGATCAGCAGGATGTTACTAATTTTGCGCGCGGGCATCCCCGCAACAACTCTTTCGTTGAAGATTCTCTGGATCTGGCTATGTAGATCTTGCATCTGGACCCCCTAAATTCGCTAACCCATTTCTGGTTACTCCATGACCGGGACGGCATGGAGACCCAAACCCCCAGACAGCTGATTTGGCCGCTCACGAAAATTTGCGGATCATCAGGTGCTGGGGCCGAGGAGGCGCGATGGATCAAAGATTGAGAGCGGACTGAAGAATATAAGCGGGCGGTCTTAAGGACGAAGAAACTCGAAAATTGACTAAAACCGAAAAGTCTTTGAGCGGGTTTTCCGGCTCCGTCTTTATGTCAGCGAAGCGTTGCGCCACTTGATCTTGGCCGGAAACATCTTCGTTCGCGATCGCGATGAGAAGGGTTCTTCTTTCCGCCCGGGATTGCCCGGCGTCAACTGGAAGGTGGAGACTCGAGTTCTGAGTGGTTGGCGGCCGAAACTGTCGCAACAAAAAAGGTCTGTTGGACAAAATCGCCAGACCGAAGAGGCAGGAAACAATAAATATGGCGGACTTTTTACTCAATTTCGCTTACTTCAATTTAATCCGACGATACGGAGAACTCAACAAGTGCCTTTCCTCGGCCCCTCCCATTGCCCTGGGCTGATGGCATACGCCAGCAAATCCGCGCCGGACTTCCACGCCTGCAGCGAATGGGGCTGTTCCCAGTCGAAGAAGCTGGGAACAGTCCCAGCTCATTCTAATCTAATGCGCCGCACTCGCCCGCTGCTTGGTCTCCAGGCTCAGTCCGACGATGAATGCCGGGTTCGCGGTGGACATGGTGTAAATATCCTCGGCCGTGCAGCCAAAAGCGGACATGTAGCCGCGCAGCAGCCGTAGCGACTCCACCGAATTGGGGAACAGCGGCTCGCCGGCGTCCGAAGACAGCGTGCAATGAGCTGGACCGACGGTGCGAATCGCTTTGTACATGTTTGCCGGGTCGATGCCGAGAAGCGGCGACAATTCATCGAAGGTGAAGTTGAGCCACAGATCGGCTGCGGCCGCGTCTTTCATTTCCTCGATGGTCAGATTGACGAACGGACTGAAAGGATGATCGACCACGCCTTTCTTGAAGCCGATCTTCTGGCTGTACTCCGCCATCGCTTTGAACTCCTGCTTGGTCGGATGGCCGAAGAAGATCGCGGCGTTCTGGTCATGGGCCATGCGGAAAATCTCTTCGATCTCCGGCAACAGCCTTCCCTTGTCGTCGAGGAGATAATGGCCGTACTTGAGCGAGTCTGCCCAAGACAGCGGATCGGTATGGGCCTTGGGGTCGGCGTTTTTATCCCAAGCGCTTGGCTTGCCGCCGACGATGGAGAGCGTGTTGGCCGAGGTATTGTTGGGCATCCACAGGCCGACCACGCCCGCTTTCAGGTTCTTGGCACACCACGCCGGCTCGATCTTCGAGAGAAAACCCTGCGTGACCGAGCTGCCCGCCCAGAGTTGCACCGGCGTCAAACCCTTCTCCGCGCACCACGACTCCAACGCAGTGCGCACGCCGCCAACGGTCCCCGCCGGATCTTTTCTGCCGACGATGGTCTTGTAAAGGATGCCTTTCATGCCGCTCTTCGAAGCGAGCTTGGCGACGCCGAGCGCGTCCTGCTGGCCCTCGTGCGCGTGACAGTGAATGTCGATGGCGTCATCGACTCCGACCACATGGTCGAGCGAAGGGTCCACGGGTTGTTTATAGCCGCGTCGAGCGGGATAAGAGGTCACCGAGCGAACCGAGCTCGGCGTGGAATAGTTTGGTTTTGTATCGGCCATGGTTATCCTCCTGAGCGGCGATTTGATGGGACCATAACGCTTCCTTGAGTCGCGGGCAATCCAAATTTCAAACCGCGGGATTGGCTATAAGCCCGTCGCTGATGTTAGAGATTTCAGCGTACACCCATCTTGATGACAGCTCCTCGACAGTGCGATACAAGAAAAGCTCGGCAAAGGAGATCCCCATGACCCAGCAGCTGAAAATCATCGACGGCGACGGCCATATTTTCGAAGACAGCGACGGCATCGCTCGCCACTTTCCCTATAGCTCGGCTGGCGCCCGCCTGCGCAGCGGCGTGTTCCCGCTTAACAGCCACATTCAATATTCGCTGACGCGCACACCCCCGGGCGCCTTCGCGACCAATGCCGAAGGCCGCTTCGTCAACCCCGGACCGGAAGGCTGGATCGAGTTTCTCGATAAAGTCGGCTTCGACTACACCGTGCTCTTTCCCACCGCCGGCCAGCGCATCGGCCGCATCGTCGACCGCGACTATGCCTGCGGCGCGGCGCGCGCGTACAACGACTGGCTCGCCGAAACCTACCTGCGGCGCGATAAACGCTTCCGGGGCGTGGCGCTTTTGCCCATGCACGATGCCGACGCGGCGTTGGCGGAGCTGCAGCATGCGTACACGGAGCTGGGCATGTCCGCCGCGCTCTTTCCCGCCACGGGAGTGCATTTGAATCTTGGCGCCAAACCCTACTGGCCGGTGTACGCCGAAGCGGCGCGCTTGGGCTGTCCGGTCGTCGTTCACGGCGGCGGCCACTGGGATCTCGGCATGGAGACGATGAACATTTCCACCGGCGCCAATGCCATCGGCCACCCGATGTCTCTGGCGATCGCTCTGGCGGAGATGGTGCTGAACAACCTGTTCGAGCGGTTTGCCGGCCTGCGCGTCGCTTACCTCGAAGGCGGTCCGCTCTGGTTTCTGATGGCCCTTGAGCGCCTGTCGCGCTCCTACGAGGCGGGGACGCCGATCAATCCGCGCGGCGAGCTGTTGAATTTGCCCGAGGGACAAACGGTCGCCGACTATCTCCGCGCCCTCATTCAAGCGGGCCGCCTGGTGGTCGGCATCGAGGGAGGGGAATCCGATCTTGCCTATGCGGTCAAAGTAGCCGGCGAGCAGGCGTTCATGTTCTCCTCGGACTTTCCGCACGAGGTGAATATTCACACCGTCGGCAAGGAGATTCGCGAACTGCGCGAGCGCGAGGAGATCAGCGCAGCGGCCAAGCAGGCGATCCTGTGCACGAACGCGGCGCGGTTTTACAAGTTGGATGCGGCGTCAAACTAGACGAGCAGCTATTTTAGACAGCACGGTCAAAAGATGATCGCGGTCGAAGCGCAGTGGCGCGTCTCCGCGCGATCGATCTCATTGTCGGATGGAAAAAGTTTCTCTATACGCATCGGCATAGCGGCTGTAATTCTTCACGACCTGATCATAATCCATTTTCATCAAGCGGATTTGTGCGGCCCGTGGCACCGGCTGCGGCACATCCGTCCGACTCGGATTGCGGTTCAGCCCATAGATAATCATTTGGCCTTCGCGCGACAGAACAAAATCGGTGAAAAGCTTCGCCACATTGGGATGTGGAGTAATTTTCGGGATGCTCACTGAAATGGGTGGATTGGGAGCCAGCGGTTCGATCGCCGTCCATTCGATCGGCGCACCCTTGACCTTCATTCTCTCGGCTTCGTGGATGCGGATGGTCGGAGCCAGGGCAAACTCTCCGGCGCCCACAAGTTGTGCGAGTAGAGTATGGCCGCTGCGAATCTGCGGCTGCTGTGCCGCCAATTTTCGCATAAATTCTTTGCCTTTCTCTTCTCCCATTAGCTGGAGTAACGCCGTATACCAGTCGACATCCTCCGCCTCCAAAGCAATTTGCGTCTTCCAGCGCGGATTGAGGAGATCTTCCCAGGCTTTCGGGATTTCAGAGCCACGCACCATGTTGGTGTTATAGGCAATGACTTCCAGATTCCAATAGACCCCCGTCCAGTAGCCTTCGGCATCTTTCAGAGCCGCGAGAACCTTCTCTCTTTCCGGTGATGGGTATTGCAGGAGCATACCCATTCCTTTGAGAAGCCATGTCTGAAAGCCGCTCAGCAGGTAGGCATCGGCGAGATTCTTTCCAGCACGGGCCTCCGTGGTGATTTTTTGAATTAGTTTCTCACCATTGGACCGATAAGTTTCTATCTCGATAAATGGATACTTATTCCGAAAGCCCTCCAATATCTTTTGGGTATCGGGGACATTCGGCGAATGGTAGAGCACGAGTTTCTTTTCGATCTTGGCGTTCGCCAAGCGGTCTTGCGCGAAGCTTGGCGCTGCGCAAATCAACGCAATCAAAGCCGCCGACAATATCGCAAGACTCCTGTCGTGTCCGGAGAGTTTCATTCTCTGATCACCTCGTCCTCTTAGCTTAGGAAGTCGCTCATCGATGACGCTGCGTCCCAAAACATCGCAAGTTGCTTGAAACTGTTTTGGCTTCGGTCGCTCAAAATCTATTTCCTTGGTGAGCCGTCGAACAATTCGTTGGTCACTTGTTCGAGAACCGCAAAACAGTTCACGCCACCACTCTTGGGCCGTAAAGCTTCACCGCGTTGTCCCAGAGGATCTTTCGCTTGGCGTCATCGGATATGGGCTGAGCATCAAACTCCGGCAGCGCCCTCGCTGGTTCGATCCCGTCGAGATGAGGGTAGTCTGTGTTCCAGACAATGCAGTCCCCCCTGAGATGATCGACCGCATAGCCCAAAGCGCTTTCATCGCTATCGCAAGCGACCGTGCATTGACGCTTGAAATACTCGCTTGGCAGCATCGACAGCGCTTTCGGCTTTCCCATAATGCTGTAACGACCGTGCGAGTGAATATCCATTCTGCCAAGCCAAAAGGGCAACCAGCCGGCGTTGGATTCGAGAATCGCAAGACGCAGCTGGGGAAATCGCTCTAGAATTCCAGTGAAAATAAAATGCCCCATGGTCGCCATGTTATCGCAAGGAAACCCGATCGCATGATCGACGCCCCGCAGTGCCTGGAAATCATGGACCTCACGGCTGCCGGCATCGCTTTGCTCCACAACGCGAAATCCGCGAAAGGGTTGCACACGATAGCGGTATTCGCCATGTACCGCTATGGGAAAATCCAGCTCGCAGGCAAGCTGCCACAGAGCGTCGTATTGCTTTTCATGTAACCACTTGCCTTCGGGCAGCAGAGGATTCCTAATCGAAACGGCGCCAAGTTCTCCCACCGCTCGTCGTGCCTCTTTCAGCATCCCGCCGATCTCGGATCCGGGAACCACCGCGATGAATTTGAGCCGTTTGGAATTCACGCTGCAATAGTCATGCGCCCAATTGTTATAGGCCCGGCACATTGCCGCTCCCAGTTCCGCATCTTTGAGCGCGACGGAACATCCGAAGTTGCCGTTGCTGCCGGTGGGAAGTAGCACCTGCACATCCCAACCGTAACGCTCCATGTCTTTAATTCTGGTTTCCGGCGCCCACCAGGTTCGATAGGCTTCACCGTACTTTTCCTCCATGATTTTGAATGAGTCTTTCGGCGGACCCTTGACTTGTTTTTCGTCCTTCGGAATGATTTTGCCGTCGGCCTCATAAACCATGAAAGTTCCGTTCATGTACGCGACTTTGGGGGCCCTGTCCCGGTAGCGCGGATCCAAATACAGTTCCCACATGTCCCGCGGTTCATGCATGTGCGCATCCGCGTCGATGACTCTATAGTTTTTCCACATCTATCGGCTCCTCACGCATCGTTGTTTTCCGCACTCGCGGGGATTCACGAGCAAGCTACTTCAGCGCAGCGATTCGCGACCTAGCCTGGATTATTCGCAGCAAACTGGCGATCGAGGCATAACCCCTCCAGAGCGAAGGCAAAGCAGTCGTGCCTTGAAGTGG
>CAMLCX010000098.1 GCA_946478635.1 uncultured Pseudomonadota bacterium | reverse complement strand
CGCCGTAGCTGTCCGTGAAGGGACGCTTGAGGCCCGGATGGCACCAGCCCGTGTGCACGCAGACTGGTAGCCCAAGTCGCTCGGACTCAGCCCAGACCGGGTCGAAATCCTCATGGCTTAAGAGCGTCTCCCCGACGGTTCCGTAAACCGCTAGACCTACAGCGCCGAGGTCTTTCGCGTGGCGCGCCTCCTCGACCGCTTCAGGCACCGACCGCATTGGCAAAACAGCTGTCCATTTAAGCCGGTCTGGATACTTACGACAGACCGAGGCCATCCACCTATTGTAGCTCTTCATTAGGGCGGCCTCGAAGCGCGCGTCCTCCGTTAGCGGTTCGAGAAAAACCGTCGGAAAGACGACCTGAACATCTACGCCTCCAGCGTCCATGTCTTTGAGGCGCGCCGCCGGCTCGAGCAGCGTCTGACTATCCAGGGAGAAGGGCTTGAGCTTCGCGCGTGCCATGGTGACCGGTGTGGCGTAGATCGTTACCCCCTGCCCAGTCACCTTCGGATAGACAGACCCATCGATGTACCAATAAGAGTTCATATCGTGCAGGAACGGACGATTTTCACCGGTGATGGGAAATGGCCGGCGCGCCTCATATTTCGGGTCTAGATAACCCCAGGCAGCCTCGGGTTCCTCGACGTGAGAATCAGCATCTATTACGCGAAATTCCGCCATGGTCATCCTCCTCTGGCTCTCCTCTAAACCGCTGCGGCGAAAGTATCGGATGCCAATCGGATGTGTCAACAGTGAGTATATTGATCAGCGATATTGGATTCATCTAAATCTCTACAATGAAAATTACTCCTTCACTTGATAATTTATCCCCTATTCTTTTCGCAAGTATAACCAATATCCTTGATCGGTATAGTATCAATATACCTGCATAGGAGGGACAAAATAAATATTAGTTCCTTACTTCGTCACCTTCCTCCCCATCTCCTTGAGAACTTCATTCAACAGATCGCGGGCGACAAATTGCTCGATGTCGGGCAGCGGCTTGCCCGCCGGCCAGCCGAGTTCGGGTGTCGTCCGGGACTGAAAAAGTTCCATCAGCAAATCATGAGGGATTTCCGGTCCGAATGCGGTTGCAACTTGTTTGTAGATTCCCTCGGCCAAAGGGGTGTCCTTGATTTCGAAATACTTCTGGATCACTTCGATGGTGCCCTGCTTGTTGGCCTTGACGTAGTCGTTGGCTTTGACCATCGCCCGGATAAACCGCTTGGTCACGTCGCGCTTCTCTTTGAGAAAATCCCGATGGGTAATAAATGTCCCGCCCAGCCTCGGGATGTAATCACCTGTCTTCACCAGGATTTTCATCCCGGCTTTTTCGGCTCTGGCAGCGTGGGGAAAGGAGAGAATGGCGGCGTGGATCGATTTGTTGATCAGCGCGGCCACCCGGTCGGTCTCCGCGTTGAAGGTGATCACCTTGTAATCCTTGCCCGGCTCCATCTTAAAGAATTTTCCGAGCACGACCACCGCCTCGGTGTATGCGGCCTGCCCCGGCCTCTCGAGGCCTATTGTCTTTCCTTTCAGTTCCTCCACCCGTTTAAATTCCGGCTGGGTGACGATCGTCCACTGAGAGACCAGGGACTCGCCGACGATGAAAGCGAGCGGCGCCCCTTTGAGCATCGCCTCGGAGCCGCCGCCGGGGATCGGCACGAACTCGATCTCTTTGGCGATGGCCGCCCGAACTAAAACGCCCGCGGTGGTGGAAATGAAGTCGGCGTTCAGCCCTTCCGCCTTTAACATTCCCTTGTCCACGGCGATGTAAGAGGGGATGTGAAAGCCGCTGCCGCCGATGGTCTTGCCGATCTTGATCGATTGCGCGGACGAAGGCTGATCGGCACATAGCATGATAGCTGCGACTGCCAGAGTCGCGACCAGCGTGAAACAAACTCGTTGCCTCCGAAAGATGACGAGAAGATCCATAGGTTCTCTCCTTTTAGGTGAGTAAAGCGTTTAAAATCGACCTTACATTAGTCCCGGCCGTGTCCTTTAGGCAAGCCCGCATCCGGTTTGACAGTCCCGCAGCGCCCACTTAATGTAAACTTTCATTTCCACCAAGGAGGAACGCCATGAATATTCTCATCACCGGCGCCGGACTCATCGGCAGCAACGCCGCGCGCCACGCGGTCGATCACGGCCATAAAGTGATCCTCTTCGATCTCTCGCCCAATCGCGACTACATTGAGAAAGTCGCCGGCAAGGGCAAGTGCGACGTGGTCGCCGCGGATATGCGCGACCTGCCTGCGCTGCTCAGCGCGCTGGAAAAATTCAACGTCGACACCCTGGTCGCCACCGCCGGACTCATCGGCTCGCGGGTCCAGGAAAATTCGTATACCGGCGCAACCAATAATATCCTCGGCACGATCAATGTCTTGGAAGCTTCCCGCCTGCGCAAGCTCAAGCGCGTCGTTTACGTCAGCACCTTTGGCGCCTATGACCGTACCAAGATCGCCGACAGCGTCATCCGCGAGACTCATCCCATCGGCGGCCATAATCTCTACGCCACGACGAAGGTCTGTTCCGAGCACTTGGTTCACGCCTATGCCAGTATGTACGGTCTCGATACGATCATTATCCGGCCCGGCGGGGTGTTCGGCCGCGGTTTTTACGTCGGCGGCTCCACCGTCGGCAAGGTCATGCGCGATCTGGCCTTGAGTGTTATCAAAGGCGGCCCGATAACGATCGACGCCAAAACCTACGGGCCCAATGAATATGTTTACGGCAAGGACGTCGGCCTGGCGCTTTACCTCGCATGCCAAGCGCAAAATCCAAAACAGCGCATTTACAATGCCGGAACCGGCGTCGTTTATGGACCGGAAAAGCTAGCGGAGGTCGTTAAAGAGCTTACACCCAATATCGAGGTCAAAGTGAGCGGGACGAGCAGCGCCGAGAAGAGCCGCAGCATCCCGATGGACATCAGCGTCTCGAAAGCCGAGTTGGGATATGCGCCGAAGTTTTCTCTAAAGGAAGCGTTGCGGGATTATATGGACGAGCTATGGGCGGACGGGGCGCGCCCGTAATTATTCCGTAGGGCGCTGCCTGCTGCGCCCTACGGAGTCCATGCACGGACCAGGATTAAAACCCTTGGCAATCAATCGGTGAAGCGAAAGCGGATCATGCAATATAATGCGGCGAGGCCGTCTTTCCAGGTGATCTTCTTGCCTTCTTCATAGGTGCGCCCGTAGTAGGAGATCGGCACCTCATAAAAGCGGCAATGCTTTTTCGCCAACTTCATGGTGATCTCGGGCTCGAAGCCAAAGCGTTTCGATTTGAGGTCGATGCCCTTTAGTACTTCGGCGCGAAAAACTTTGTAGCCGACTTCCATATCGGAAAGATTGAGATTGGTCAGCATGTTGGACAAAAGAGTGAGCAACCGATTGCCCAGGGAGTGCCAGAAAAAATGTACGCGGTGCGCCCCGCCGCCCGCAAAGCGCGTGCCGTAAACCACATCGGCCACGCCCTCCTGGATCGGCGCAAGCAAGCTCGGATAGTCTTTCGGATCGTATTCCAAATCCGCGTCCTGAATGATCACCACATCGCCGGTCACATGCCCGAGGGCCACTTTCAATGCCGCGCCTTTACCCTCGTTCTGCGCTTGAAACAAAATCTTGATGGCGTTGAACACATCACCGGATCGCTTATTTTCCTCGTGTAGACGGGATAGGATTTCGCGGCTGCGATCCTGCGAGCCGTCATCGACGAAAATGATCTCTTTGGGCAAGGAAATCGCGCACACTCGCCGTACGATTTCCTCCAGCGTCCGCTCTTCGTTATATACGGGAACTAGAACGGAGAGCTTCACTGTTCGAATTCGCGTTTTTTTAATTCGCGCACGAAGGCGGAAAGTTTGGGGTCGGAGTTGACCGCTTCATTGATTTTGGCCTGAAAGTCGGCGGCGGCTCGTTCGAGAGGAGTCGTATCCACGCGCAGACCGAGCCATTGGTTGAGACGGAGCAAGAGCGCCAATGTGCCGCGCGGATTGGGCGAGACAGAAAGATAGTGCGGCAACGAAGCCCAAAGGCTCAAATGCGGCACCCCGGCCACGCGACAGGCGTCGGCCAGCACGCCGACGATGCCGGTCGGACCTTGATAGCGGGACGGCACCAGATCCAGCTCATCGACCAGCCTGGGATCTGTCGAGAACCCGCTCAGGGGAACCGGACGCGTGTAGAGCACTTCGTCGAGATACGCGCCCAAGGTAATCACCATTTCGACCTGACACTCGCGCGTGAAATGAAGCAGGGTCTCGGTGAAAGTCCGCCAGCGCAGATGCGGCTCGGCGCCGATCCCGAGCACGAAGTCTTTGTCGATGCCAATGCCCGGACCATGATAGAAGTCGTAGGAAGGCCAGTGGATCTCGCGTATTTTATTATCGTTCAAACGGACGACGGGACGTTGGCGATAAAAATCGTAGAAGTCCTCGGGATCGATGGTGGCAAATTTTTTGCCCATCAGCTGGTCGATCAGGTATCGCACGGCGGTTGAGGCCGAGGCCCCGGCATCGCTCCAGCCGGCGAAAGACAGCACCAGAATTGAATTGCGCAGCGCCGGGCGGCTTTCAAAACTGAGTGCTTCCATGATTCTGACAATGTAGCATATTCACGGTTGATCCCTCCAGAGAAAATATTGTCCTGCGGCGTTTGGTTCGATTGGAGGAAACAGCGCTTGAGCCGCAGATTTTTCGTCTGGGAGTTACTCCATCCGTTTGCTATAGTCACTCGGGATGAAGCCCTAGGGCTGGTATGCCGGAACAAGGCATGACACCGTCGGTGTAGCGGAACGCGTTTAAGGATATCCCCATGAAGTTGATCGTTTGGCCGCCAGGTCTGGTCTTGCAATGAGCGAGAAAACCGAGCACAGAGTTGCGCTGATCACCGGCGGCGCACGCGGTATCGCCCGCGCCGTTGCCGTGGATTTGGCGACAAGCGGCTGGTCCGTGGCGATCTGCTACCGGGCCAGCGCCAAGGAAGCGACTGAATTGATGGACGCGGTCAAACAAGCGGGAGGGAAAGGGTTAGCGTTCGAAAGCGATGTTTCCGACCCCGATGCCGCGGCCGGCTTGGTCCGACAAGTGCATGAGGCATGGGGCAAGATCGATGCCCTGATCAACGGCGCAGGGCCCTATCACCGCGTTTCTCTTTTGCAAGAAACCAACGAAGGCTGGCATTCCATGTTCGACAACAACCTTCATCCGGTCTTTTATTTAACCCAGGCTTGTATTCCGATCATGAAAGAACAAAAGTGGGGACGCATCGTATCGTTCAGCATGGCGAACGCCGAACAGCTGATCGCTCAACCCCAGCTCACGGCCCATTACATCGCCAAGGTCGGCTTGCTTGCGCTGTCGCGTTCCTTCGCCAAGGTGATTGCGCCCTTTGGCATCACCATGAATTGCGTTTCGCCGGGTTTCATCGATTCCGGCAGCGCGCCGGCGGGGGAGCTCGAGCGCATGGTGAAGTTTATTCCCGCCGGCTACGTCGGCACAGTCGGCGATGCCGTTTCAGCAGTGCGATTTCTTTTGTCGGAGGAGGCGCGCTACGTCAATGGCGCCAATATCCAATTGAGCGGCGCGTGGGGCGTGTGAACCAATCAGAGGCGAAGGGATGAAGGGCTGCTGAGCCGGGATCATTCAGGAAGTGCTCATGGCTACGAATAAGGATCAGGAACGCGCCTTAGAGTTGATTGAAGAGGCGATGAAGCATCAGCTGGCGCGAGAGTTTACCGACGCCATACGTTTGTATAAACAGTCCATCGCAATCTATCCTACCGCCGACGCGCACACCTATCTCGGTTGGGCTTATAGTTTCCTCGGCCGTCTCAATGAGGCCATCGCCGAGTGCGAAATCGCCATCGAGATCGATCCGGAGTTTGGCAATCCGTACAACGACATCGGCGTTTACCTCATGCAGCAACAGCGCCTCGATGACGCCATTCCCTGGCTCGATCGCGCCAAATCGGCCAAGCGCTACGAGCCGCGCCATTTCCCCTATATTAATCTCGGCAGGATCTACTTGACCAAAGGAATGATTCAAAAGGCGCTCGATGAATTCGGCGGGGCGTTGAAAATCAATGCGGACGACGGCGATCTCGCCCAGCTCGTCGAGGAGTTGAAGACCAAGTTGCAGTAACGTTTGCGGTTCATTGGCCGGACAATTCACTTCTTTGCCCGAACGGTAAAGAAGCTAACTGCCGGAAACCGCCGCATCAAAAATGTCCACAGCCGTCTTCGTTTGCTCCGTTGTCACGATCAACGGCGGGCAAAAACGCAAGGTGCTCTCGCCGCAGCTCAAGAGCAGCAAACCCTTTTCAAAACACTGCTGCATGACGCGATCACGAAACTGGCCGTCGGGCGCGCGGCTGCCATCGATTCTTTCGAAATCGACGCCGATCATCAACCCCAGTCCCCGCACATCGCCGATCACCTTATGGCGATCTTTGAGAGCGGTTAACCGCTCCTTAAGCACTGCGCCGACCTTGGCGGCATTTTCCACCAAGCCCTCTTCGAGAAGATCGAGCGTCGCCAGCGCCGCCGCGCAAGCCACCGGATTTCCGCCGAACGTGCTGCCATGCGTGCTGCGCGACCAGGTGCTGATGTCCGCGCGGGCAATCATCGCGCCGAGGGGCATGCCGCTGGCGATACCCTTGGCGGCGCAGATAATATCCGGCTCAATTCCCCAGTGTTCGCACGCAAACATCTTTCCGGTACGGCCGAAGCCGGATTGAATTTCGTCCGCGACCAAGAGGATGCCGTGCTTTCGGCAAAGTTCCTGAAGCATGGGCAAATATTCGGGAGGCGGGACGATGTATCCACCTTCACCCTGAACCGGTTCGACAAAGATCGCCGCAACTTCTTCGGGGCGCACATCGTAGCGAAAGAGGACTTTCTCGATCACCGAAACGCATTCGATGCCGCAGGATCCGTAGGTGAGATGATACGGACAACGATGGCAGAAACCGTAGGGCACATGATGCACCCCGGGAATGAGCGGGCCGAAATGCGCCCGGTGCGATGCCCGGCTCGCGGTGAGCGACAAGGCGCCGAGCGTCCTGCCATGGAAGGCGCCGTGAAATGCAATCACGTGCTGGCGCTTGCTGTGATAACGAGCGAGCTTGAAAGCCGCTTCAACCGTCTCGGCCCCGGAGTTGGTGAAGAATATTTTTTTCGGCGCCGCGCCCGGCGCCAGGCGGTTAAGCCGCTCAGCTAAATCGACCATCGGCTCGTAATAATAGTCGCTGCCGCAGATATGGAGGAACTTTCGCGCTTGTTCTTCGATCGCCTTGACGACACGCGGGTGCGAGTGGCCGGTGCCGGCGACGGCGATGCCGGCCATAAAATCGAGAAACAAGTTGCCGTCGACATCTTCGACGACCATGCCTTGGGCCTGCTTGACGACCAGTGGATAAACGCGGCCGTACGCTGGCGCGGTGACTTGTTGGTCGCGATCGATGATCGCCTTCGCCTTGGGACCCGGGAGAGCGGTCTTGATGAGAGGTGCTTTCATGTTCCCCCAATCTAGTCTTTCGCGTTACTATTCCGATAACCGGAAAGTATAAACCGGAAACTATTCTGCGTTGTCGATCTGCGCCTTTTGCAACTTCCCGGAGTAATCCACGTAAATCGATTTCCATTCCGTGAAAATGTCGTACACCGTCGTCCCTGCCTCCCGGTGTCCGTTGCCAGTGTCTTTGACGCCGCCAAACGGCAGATGGACTTCTGCTCCGATCGTCGGACCATTGATGTAGGTAATTCCCGCCTCGATATCGCGCATGGCCCGAAAGGCCCGTGCAACGTCCTGGGTATAAATCGAACTTGACAGGCCATACGCCGTCCCGTTCAACACCTCGATCGCTTCTTCAAAGCTTTTGACCTCGATGATTGAAAGCACCGGGCCGAAAATTTCCTCCTGCGCGACGCGCATGTTGGGTGATACCCGATCGAAAATCGTCGGCTGAAAGAAGTAACCGTGGGCGCAAGCGCCCGTATCATGGATCGAACCGCCGGTGAGAAGGCGCGCGCCCTCTTGCCGGCCAATGTCGATATAGCGCAACACCTTGCGCCGCGCGGCTTCGTTGATCAGCGGCCCCATTTCGACGCTTTCGTCGAGTCCATCGCCTATTCTTATTTTCTGCGCGCGCTCCACCAGCATTTCCGTTGCCTTTTTTGCCGCGTCACGGTGGACAATCAAACGGCTGGTCGCCGTACAGCGCTGCCCGGTGGTTCCAAAAGCGCCCCATAAGGCGCCTTCGACGGCGAGATCGAGATCGGCATCCTCCATGATCACTTGCGCATTTTTGCCGCCGAGCTCCAAAGAAACTCGTTTAAGATTTTGCCCGCACACCGAAGCGATCTCTCGCCCGACAGCGGCCGATCCGGTGAACGAAACCAATTGGACATCGCGATGGCGCACCAGCGCCGCGCCGACTTCCTCGCCCCGGCCATGAACCAGATTGACCACTCCCGGCGGAACCCCGGCCTCGTTGAGAATCTCGATAAACTTGACTGCCGTATGCGGAGTATCTTCCGCCGGTTTGAGGACCACCGTATTGCCACACAGAATTGCTGGAAATAACTTCCATGTCGGGATCGCCAGCGGAAAATTCCACGGTGTAATGAGCGTGCACACGCCGATCGGCATGCGCACCGACATGGCAAATTTGTTTGGCAACTCGGCGGGCGTCGTTTCACCGAAAAGTCGCCGGCCTTCACCGGCGACGTAGAACGCACAGTCGATCCCCTCCTGCACATCGCCGCGGGTTTCTTTGAGCACCTTGCCCATCTCGCGAGTCTCCACTCGGGCAAGGTCTTCCTTGTACTTGCGCAGGAGTTCGCCGACACGGTAAAGGATTTCGCCGCGTTTTGGCGCCGGCACCAGCCGCCACGAAAGAAATGCTCTCTTCGCCGCGCGTGCGGCGGCGTCCACGTCTTCGGTTCCCGATGCCGGGAATACGCCGATCAGATCGTTTCGGTTTGCGGGATTGCGATTTTCAAAAGTTTTTCCCGAATGCGCGGCCTGCCATTTTCCATCGATATAGTTCTCAAATGGTTCAGCCATGATCGCTCACCTCGATTTCCGATTCCGGCCAAGCCGGCCACAAGGTCGAATCATTTTAATGGCCTAAACCATTTAACACAATGCTGCTGAATTGACGGCTGAAGCGAGCCCTTGCGTGAGCCAAGATAACGGTTCTCGTTAATTGATTTTTATCATTCAATCGGCTAGTTTCGGGCAACTTCGCGTCCACTCTAGCCGGGAAGCATAGCCCCGATCACCCAAAGCCGAGAGGAGAAATGTGATGTTACGTTTTCTTTGCTTATTGATCGTCATCGCCGCTCCGAGCCTTGCCCATGCCGGTGAGGCAAGCAACGTAGCAGATTTCTACAGAGGCAAGAACGTGAGAGTCGTCGTCGGTTTTTCCGCAGGCGGAGGCTTCGACACCTATGCGCGCGCACTTGCAAGACATATGAGCAGGCATATCCCTGGCGGTCCCAGCGTTACGGTCGAAAATATGACCGGCGCAGGTAGTCTGATCGCCGCCAACCACATATTCAAAGTGGCCAAACCCGATGGCTTGACGATCGGGCATTTCATCGGTGGACTGTTCCTCGGGCAGGTTCTCGGCCAGCGCGGCATTGAATTCGACGCCCGGAAGTTCGAATTCATCGGCGCGCCGATCAGTGACCATGTGGTTTGCGCCATGACCAAGGCAAGCGGCATTACCAGCATGGATCGCTGGATGGCGTCAAAAACACCGATCAAGATGGGCGGCATCGCGCCGGGCACATCGACCCCGGACAATGCTACTCGCATATTGAAGGTTGCATTGGGTCTGCCGATCCAACTAGTTACGGGATACAAGGGCACCGCTGAGGTACGTTTGGCTGCGGAGAGCGGCGAGGTCGCCGGCGGTTGCTGGGGCTGGGATTCGGTGAGCGTGACCTGGCGCAAAGCCCTGGACAGCGGCGAAGCCATAGTCGTGCTGCAGGCAAACCGAAAAACTCATCCGGAGCTTGCCAATATTCCGCAGGCGATCAAATTTGCCAAGAGCGAAGAGGCCCGCAAGATGATCGACGTCGGTATACACGGCGATAGCGACATCGTGCGCACTTACACGTTGCCCCCAGGAACACCGAAGGAGCGGGTGATGGCCTTGCGCAGAGCCTTCGATGCGACGCTCAAGGATCCGGAATTTGTCGCCGATGCAAAAAAATCGCACCTCAACATTGGCGCCATACCCGCGGAAGACATTGAAAAAGACATATCCGGCCTGTTCAAGCTCGATCCTGCGCTGGTATCAAAGTTAAAAGATGTTCTTTACAACTAGAGCGCTCGCTGATATTTAGCTGCGAACGTTGCCCGGCCTTGGCTGGAGGTTCTGCGTCGTTATGGACATGTTAAATGCGCTAGTCTCGGGATTCCTTCAGTGTTTTAATCTATCGACCTTCAATCTGATGATGGTCGGCATAGCGATCGGTTTCGTGGTCGGGATTCTCCCCGGCCTGGGCGGTCCGACGGCGATGGCGCTCATGCTGCCGTTTGTGTTCAAGATGTCCGCCGTCGAGGCTTTCGCGTTTCTCTTGGGCATGACTGCCGTTACCGCAACCACCGGGGACATTACCTCGGTGCTTTTCGGAGTTCCCGGCGAGCCGACCACGGCATCGACCATCGTCGACGGTCATGCGATGGCGCGCAATGGCGAAGCCGGCCGCGCGCTCGGCGCCGTGCTCATGAGCTCGCTGGTCGGAGCTGTGTTCGCCGGCGTCGCACTCGGAGCCGCAGTGCCGATCATTCGGCCGCTCGTTCTTTCTTTCGGCTCACCCGAGTTTTTTATGCTCGCCATCCTCGGGATTTCCTTTGTCGCGGCTTTGAGCGGTGAAGATATTCTCAAGGGCATGGTCTCGGGCGGCATCGGTCTCATGCTCGCAACCATCGGTTTGGACCCCATCTCCGGCATACAGCGCTATACCTTCGGTCAACTATTTTTGTGGGACGGCATTGGGCTGGTACCGATCACCATCGGGTTTTACGCGATTCCCGAAACCATCGAACTCGCTGTGCTTGGGACGAGCATCGCCAAGCAAGAGGTAGGAGAGCTGGGCGGCGTTATGGAGGGCGTCAAGGACACGTTTCGTCACTGGTGGCTGGTGATCCGCTGCAGCGCCCTTGGGACCTTAACCGCGATCATTCCCGGCATGGGCGCCGCCACGACGCAATGGCTAGCCTATGCCCATGCCGTGCAGAGCTCGCCCAACAAGGAACGCTTCGGCAAAGGCGATGTTCGCGGAGTCCTCGGTCCCGGCGCCGCGAACAATTCCACTTTGGGGGGTAGCCTGATTACGACGATTGCGTTCGGCGTTCCCGCCAGCGTTGTCATGGCGATCCTGCTGGGCGCGTTTATTATTCAGGGAATTGTTCCCGGCCCCGACATGCTGTTGCCGCCGCCGAAAGGCAAACTCGACCTGACGTATTCCTTTGTCTGGGTGATTATTCTTTCCAATATTATCACGGTAGCGATCTGTTTTTTGTTTCTAAAGCCGTTAGCCAAAGTCACCCAGGTCCGTGGCAGTATTATCATCCCAATCATCTTGGTGCTGATCTATCTCGGCGCGTTCGCAGAAAAGAATGCCTTTGAAGATATGATCATCGTGCTCTTTTTCGGCGGTCTCGGTTGGGTCATGGAAAAGATGGAGTGGCCGCGCCCGCCGGTGCTCCTGGGACTGGTACTCGGACCTTTGGCGGAAAACCGCCTATTCCTATCGACCGATAATTACGGCTGGGCCTGGACCACCAGGCCAGGGGTCATCGGCATTTTTGTCTTGACTCTTTTTGGAATTTTCTACCCCATGATCAAGAGCCGCAGGCAAGCACAGCAAAAAATTAGGGAAGGAACCACGGATCAAGCGAGAGAAGAAGGGCCCGGCTCTCCTAAACTGCATTTCAATTTGCCGACGCTGTTTACCGTTTTGGTCATCGTTATGCTCGCCATCGCCCTCTGGCAGAGCCGCAATTTTGGCTATCGTGCCGGATTATTCCCGTGGGTCATCGGCATACCGACGTTTATTTTAGCGTTCGGTCAGTTCGCCAGAGATTTTTACGGCAAGAAGAAAAAAAAGACCGACGGGTTGGCGATGTCCGTCGAAACTCCTGTCGAAATTGCGCCCGAGGTCGTTCGGCAGAGAACCGTGTCGATTGTTCTGTGGACCATCGGTTTCTTTCTGGTCATTTGGCTCCTGGGATTCTCCTACGCCGTGCCCCTAACGATAGCGCTGTATTTGAAATTCTCGGGTGAGAGCTGGTTTATTACTGCTTCCGTGACTTTTTTCTCATGGTTGTTTTACTGGGGGTTGTTCGAAAAAATGTTAAACGTGCCTTTCCCCGAAGGACTGTTGATCACGCTGTTTGGAGGCGGGCAATAATAC
>CAMLCX010000097.1 GCA_946478635.1 uncultured Pseudomonadota bacterium | reverse complement strand
TGGGAATTGAAACGACTCCCCATGTCTAAATCTAATCCTGTCCAACACTTCTAGTTGTTAATGTTGTGCACGACCTGATCTTGGATCATGGTCTTTTTGACTTCTTCTTCAATCAAAGTCCAAAGCCGGTCTTCGTATTGCAAGAATTTAGGATCGCGTTTGATCGACAGATCGCGCGGACGCGGCAGGTCAATTTTGAGCATCTCTTTTACTCTTCCCGGGCGCGCCCCGAACACGATCACGCGGTCCGCGAGATAAATGGCCTCGTTGATCTGATGTGTGATGAAGAGCACGGTCTTGCCAGACTCGCGCCAGATGCGCAGCAACTCTGCTTGCATGATTTCGCGGGTCTGAGCGTCCAGAGCGGCAAACGGTTCGTCCATGATCAAAATCTTGGGGTCGACGGTAAGCGCGCGTGCCAGATTGCAGCGCTGCTGCATGCCGCCGGAAAGTTCGTGAGGATAGTGGTCTTCGAAGCCCTGCAAGCCGACCAGCTTGATGAATTTGGTGGCGCGTGCCTGGCCTTCGCCGTTATCAAGTCCTTGGCACTCGAGGCCGAAGATCACGTTCTTGGCCACCGTGCGCCAGGGCATCAGGCAGGAATCTTGAAACACCATGCCGCGATCCGTGCCCGGGCCGGTCACGGGCACACCGTCAATGGCTATGTGTCCCGCGGTCGGCTTGAGCAAGCCGTCGCAGAGATTAATGAAGGTGGTTTTGCCACAACCGCTCGGCCCGACGATGGTCACGAACTCGCCTTCTTCGACCTGCAGGTTGATGTTGTCCAGGGCCAAGAGCCTACCGCCGGTACGCGGCTGATAATACTCATGCCGTAATCCGACCGCCTGTAGTTTCGTCTGTGCCACAATGCCTCCTTAAAAATATATTCTATTTCACCGCACGACGCCGAAGCTTTCTCTTAACGCATTAACCGCCGCAAGCGCTCAGGGTTTCGGGTCGCAAGGTACTTATCATTTTAAATCGAATTTTCAAGCGCAAAATAACCTTCGTTGACAACACGAACCGGATCAGGTAGGTTTCGCCGCATTGTATAAACTTTTGCATGCAAAAAGTCATCTCATGCCTTATCCCTTGAAGAAATCGAAACCCAAAACACGCGCCGTGGAAAATCTTTCAGCCCGTGTCTACAATCAAATTAAGAATCTGATTTTGTGCAACGAGATCATGCCGGGACAAAAATTGCATCACCAGCAGCTCAGTGAACGTCTCGGCGTGAGCCGCACTCCCATACGCGAAGCATTGACTCGACTTGTACAGGAAGGATACGTTTCCTTTCTACCGAATCGCGGTTTTACCTGCAAAGAAATTAGAATGCAAGAGGCGGAAGAGCTCTACGAGCTGCGCGAAGCCTTGGAGGCGTTCGCCGTGGAAAAAGCCATCGCCACTCTTTCCGATAAAGCGCTGCGCGAGCTCCGCGAGAAGATCACCGCCTACGGCCGCGACGTGCAAAATCGCTTTACCCGCGAGCGTCTCGTCTATGATCAGGAAGTTCATCTGCGAATCGCGCAGCTTGCCGGCAACGAGACGCTGCAAAACACTTTGAACCACGTCTTCGAGCGCATCGTGCTCAAGCGGCGCACCGACGGTTTGTACGATCCGGCGCGCGGCATGGCCGCGCATCAGGAGCATTTGCGGTTGCTCGAGGCGATGGAGCGGCGCGATGCCGCGGCGGCGGTTGCGATTCTGCGCAACCATATCCAGGCGGGCAAGAAAAACGTCATGGCGGATCTCCAAAACCGACAGGCGATTCGTGGATTGAGGGCGGTAAGGACTAGTCGTAAATAAATAAACTGAAAAAAGAAAGGAAAGACAATGGCTGCAGATTTAGTAATCAAAAATGGCTGGGTGGTAACGCCCGACGCAACATTCAAGGGGGGGGTCGCCATCAGCGGCGAAAAGATCGTCGCCATCGGCACGGACGATTCGCTGCCCCAGGGCAAAGAGGAGATCGACGTCAAAGGCAAACATATCCTGCCGGGTCTCTTCGATGGCCATGTCCATTTCAGAGAACCGGGCATGACCCACAAAGAGGATTTTACCACCGGCTCGACCGCAGCGGTTTGCGGCGGCATCACCACCGTCGTCGACATGCCGAATACCGTCCCGCCGACCGCCGACGCGGAACAGGTCAAGGTCAAGAGAGAACTCGGCGAAGCCAAATCATTGGTCGACTTCGGCATCACCGGCGTGGTCGTGCAAACCAACACCAAAGACATCCTGCCCATGGCCGCCGCCGGCGCCATCGGCTACAAGATCTTCTTCGGTGAAACCATCGGCAACCTCCCCTTTCCCGACGACGGCATGTGCGTGGAAGCTTTTGATTACATCGCGCAATCGAAACTGCCGTTGGGCATCCATGCCGAAAACCGCCAGATCATGGCGTATTGCACCAACAAGCTTAAACAGGAAAACAAGAATGAGGCGCGCTACTGGGAAGCATCCCGGCCGGATATCTGCGAAGCGGAGTCGGTTCATCACGCGCTTTTCTTCGCCGAAACCTTCGGCACCAAGTTGCACGTCTTCCACATGAGCTCCAAGCAGGCTGCTTATATGGTTCGCGACGCCAAGGCACGCGGTATGAGAGTCACGGCGGAAACGGGCCCGCACTATCTGCTGCGCGAACCCAACGACATGGACACCGTCGGCTCCCTACTCAAGATGAATCCGCCGGTTCGCACCAAGGACCATGCGGAAGTTTTGTGGCAGGGTCTGCGCGAAGGTTTCGTCGATACGCTCGCCACCGACCATTCGCCTCACACCTTGGATGAGAAAGGCTCCGATATCTACGGCAAGCTGACGAAGCCCGCAATCTGGGACTGCATCTCGGGATTCTGCGGCGTTGAAACCGGCGTGCCGCTGATTTTGACTGAAGTCAACAAAGGCCGATTGACCATAAATCAATATGTCAAAGTTGCTTCGGAAAATCCGGCGAAGGTATGGCAGGTCTATCCGAAAAAAGGCGCGATCCGTCTCGGTTCCGACGGCGACATCACGGTGGTCGATATGGACAAAGAAGGCACCATCGACGTCAACAAGCTGCACAGCAAGAACAAGCCTTCACCTTGGCATGGCTGGAAAGTCAAAGGCATGCCTGTGCTGACGGTCGTGCGCGGCCACGTCCAGATGAGAGACGGCGAGCCCTGCGGCAAGGCGATCGGCAAGGCCCTTAAACCTCTGATCTAACGTAAGGACTAAGTAGCGGGTGCTGGGGATTGAGTAAATTTCAACCCCAGTTCTGCTATTTCAGCACTGGTTTTATGAAACGCACAGAACCTTTCGAATTTTATCAGCCGGCGACGCTTGCCGAAGCAAGCCGGCTGCTCAAAGAAAATGGCCCTGGCGGCCGTTTTCTTGCCGGCGGCACCGATTTGGTTATCGCAATGAAGGAAAAGGGATTGCTGCCGAAATACATCGTCGACCTCAAACGGGTACCCGGCCTGAGCGGTATCCGTGAGAACGGCGACGGCACGATTACCATCGGCGCGCTTACCACCATGTACTCAATCGAGACCTCGCCGGTGATCACGAAAAAATACCCTTTTCTCGCCCAAAGCGCCGCCGAGGTCGGTTCGATTCAGATTAGAAATCGCGCGACGATCGGCGGCAACATGGCCAACGCGACGCCTTCGGCGGACGTGGCGCCGAGTTTGATCGCCCTCGGCGCGACCGCGAAGATCGCCAGCGCCGATGGCGAAAGAACGCTGTCCATGGAGGAGTTTTTCCGCGGTCCCGGACAAAACGCCATGAATCCGGACGAGATCTTGACCGAGATCACGATTCCCAGGACCGGCCCTCAACTCGTCGGCGAATACATCAAGTTTTCGCCGCGTGATATGATGGACCTCGCCTACATCGGCGTGGCCGTCGCGTATAACCTCGGCAACGACAAAAGGTGCACTGGAGTCAGAATCGTGCTGGGCGCGGTAGCGCCGACGCCGCTCCGAGCGAAAAATTCCGAAGCGTTGCTTGAAGGGAAAATGCTGAGCGAAGAGATCGCCACGCAGGTCGGCGATGAAGCCGCGCGGGAAAGCAAGCCGATCAGCGACGTGCGCTCCTCCGCCGATTACCGCCGCGCCATGGTCGGCGTCATGACCAAGCGCGCCATTCTCAACGCCGCAGTCGGACCGGCAAAGTCCTGGGTGGACCGGCGCGATCGAAGATACTAAAGAATGGAGTGCTGGAGTATTGGAGTACTGGAATAATGGGTCTCGGAATCCGGACCCAACACTCCACTACTCCAGCACTCCAATACTCCAATTTTGATTTGAGGTTGCGATGAAAAAGCAAATTCAATTTACTTTAAACGGCGCCCGCGTGAGCCGTGAAGTCCCGAATCATCGTCTTTTACTCGATCTGTTACGCGACGAGATCGGCGCCACCGGGACCAAGGAAGGCTGCGGCACCGGGGATTGCGGCGCTTGCACAGTTTTTTTGAACGGCAAACCGGTCAACTCCTGTCTGATCCTGTCCGGCGAACTCGAAGGCGCCGATATCGTCACCATCGAAGGACTCAAGATCGGCCCCGAGCTTCACCCGATTCAAAAAGCATTCATCCAGGATGGCGGAGCACAGTGCGGCTACTGCACCCCGGGCATGTTGATGATGTCCAAGGCGCTGCTCGATGAGAATCAGAATCCCACGGAGGAAGACATCCGTTACGCGCTGTCGGGCAATCTCTGCCGCTGCACGGGTTACGCAAAGATCATTCAGGCGGTTCAGGATGCGGCGGCGATGCTCCGAAAATGAACATGTTCAAGCCGTTCAAATCGTTCAACCGCTTCGCTCCGTTCAACACGTTTGAACGCATCCGGCGGTTGTCACCCTCCGAAAACAATTTGAACGTTTTGAACGGCTTGAACGAATTGAACCTCCCAAGGAGTTAAGAATGTCCGAACTTACAGTTGTCGGAAAACCGGTTACCCGGGTCGATGCCAGCGAAAAGGTCACGGGCCAAATTGTCTACGGCTATGACCTGGTGCTGCCCGACATGCTTTACGGCAAGACTCTCTTCAGCCCCAAGGCGCACGCCAAAATAACAAAAATCAACACCGAGAAAGCCAGACAATTGCCCGGCGTGGTCGCTGTGGTGACGGGGGCGGACGCGCCCTGGACCCACGGCGAATCCATCAAAGACAAACCGTTTCTCGCCCAGGGCAAAGTGCGTTACATCGGCGAACCCGTGGCGGCAGTGGCGGCGGAGGACGAAGATATCGCGCAAGCCGCGGTCAAATTGATCGAAGTCGAATACGAAGATCTGCCGGTTTACACCGATCCCGAAGAAGCCTGTAAGCCGGGCGCCATCGCCATCCACGAGGACTTTCCCAAGTACCGCAAAGTCGACTTCATCGTGCCCGGGCCGCACGCCAACATCGCCGAGCATTTCAAGCTCCGCACCGGCGATGTCGCGCAAGGGTTTAAGGAATCCGACCTGGTGATCGAAGAAAAGTATTTTGTGCCGATGATCCAGCACGCAGCCATGGAGCCGCACTCGGCCCATGCGCAGTTTGATAAAGCGAGCGGCCGCTTGACCCTCTGGGTCGCCAACGACGCCCCGTTTCGCGCTCTGCACGAGATCACCGAAGCGCTGAACATGCCCAAGGAAAAAATTCGCTTCATCAATCCGGCCCAGGGCGGCGGCTTCGGTTCCAAAGGCGGCCTCAAGGTCGAGCCGATCGCGGTCGCTCTCGCATTTCACACCAACGGCCGGCCGGTGCGCGTGAAATTCAATCGCGAGGAAACTTTCATCTCGACCCTGACGCGCCACGAGGCGGTGGTCTACTCGAAGACCGGCGTCAAAAAAGACGGCACCCTGGTCGCCCGGGAAATGACAATCTACTGGGGCGCCGGCGCTTATGCCGAAAAGAGCCCGACGGTCTGCATTCGCGGCAGTCTCCCGGCACCCGGACCGTACCGAATTCCTCACGTCAAAGTCGACGGCTATGCTGTCTACACCAACAAGCCTGTGGCCGGATCCTATCGCGGCTACGGCATTCCGCAGGGCGCCTGGGCCGGCGAACAGCAGTTGGATGAAGTGGCCAAAAAGCTCGGCATGGATGCGCTCGCCATTCGCATGAAAAATATTTTTGTCGAAGGCGACGTTTCCTACTGGGGCGAGCAGCTTCATGCGGTGGGCCTTAAGGAAACGCTCCTCAAAGCCACCGAAGCGATCGATTGGGGCAAGCCTGCGCCGTCAACCAAGCCGGGCATCAAAATCGGCAAAGGCTTCGCCTGCATTCAGAAGCCCACGCGCTCGCCGACGACTTCCAATGCCGGAGTCACCGTCAACGCCCAGGGCGAAGTGACCGTGCTGGCAGGCACCGTGGAAATCGGCCAGGGCTGCAACACGATTCTTTCGCAGGTCGCCGCCGAGGAGCTCAAGGTGCCCATGCAAAAAGTTCGCATGCACCAGCTCGACACCGACGTGATTCCCTACGATGCGTCGACGACTTCGAGCCGCAGCACCTATCATATGGGCAACGCGGTGCGGCGCGCGGCGATCCACGCGCGCGAGCAAATCATGGAGGCCGCAAGCCCCATGCTTGAAGCCAAAGCACAGGACCTCGATTACGGCGAAGGCAGAGTTTTTCTCAAAGACCAACCGCAACAAGCATTGCCCATCGGCGAGGTGGTTAGAAGGAAGCTCGGCATCAACGGCATCGTGCGCGGCGATGCGTCCTACACCTATGAGATCGGCAAGGACCTGGATTTGGAAACCGGCCACAGCGATCACGCCTCGGCATTTTATATGTACGCCACCCAGGCCGCCGAGGTCATGGTCGACGAAGAGAGCGGCCGGGTGCGTTTGCTGCGCATGTCCGCAGCGCACGACGTCGGCAAGGCGATCAACCCGCTCAATTGCGTTGCGCAGATCGAGGGCGGCGTCGCCATGGGCATCGGCTCCGCGCTGCACGAAGAAATGATCATCGACAACACCGGCAAAGTGCGTAATCCGTCGTTCCTCGACTATCACCTGGTGACATCCTTGGATGTACCCAAGATGATTCCGATCATCGTCGAGTGCGCCGAACCTGAGGGCCCCTACGGCGCCAAAGGCCTCGGCGAGCCCGGCCTTGCGCCGACGCCGGCCGCCATCGGCAATGCCGTCGCCGATGCCATTGGCGTGCGCGTCTACGATCTGCCGCTCAAACCCGAAAACGTTTTCTGGGCGATCCAGAAGAGCAAGAAAAAAAGCGCCGCCTAAGCCTCAAATCTCGAATTCCCGTTATTTTTCGTCTAACATTCACGAACCGGCCGAGCAAAACAGGTGCTCGGCCGGCGTGTGCTCAGTCGTTGGAGGTCGAAATAATGCGCCATCGCGTTTCTGCCTTAGCGTTCGCGACTTTAATCGCCGGGGTGGTTTGTTGTTCAGCTGCCATCATGGCCGCCGAACCTGCGCCGCGCGCGATTCAAACCGTTCCCGGCATGCCGCCGGTCGTCGATCCGAACAATCTTTACAGCGAAACCCGACCTGATAATTTGAGCGCAACCGTTGCCAGGCATCTCCATCGCGTCTACGTGCCCAATCGCGCCTCCAACGACGTCTGGGTCATCGATCCCGCCACTTTGAAAGTCATCGACAAATTCAAAGTCGGCATTCATCCGCAGCACGTCGTGCCGTCGTGGGATTTGAAAACCCTGTGGGTCAACAACAACGCCGAAGGCCGCCATGACGGCAGCGTCACACCGATCGATCCGCTAACCGGCAAGCCGGGGAAAAATATCCCCGTTGACGATCCCTATAACATGTATTTCACTCCCGACGGTTCCGCGGCCATCATCGTCGCCGAAGCGCGCAAGCGGCTCGACTTTCGCGATCCGCAAACCATGGCGATGAAATATTCCATCGAAACGCCCAACTGCCCCGGCATCAACCACGCGGACTTTTCCATCGATGGGCGCTACGCGATTTTTACCTGTGAATACGCCAAAAGCCTGGCAAAAATCGATCTAGTCGAAAGAAAGGTTGCGGGTTATCTGAAACTTTCGAAGGGCGGCATGCCCCAGGACGTGCGCATCTCTCCCGACGGCAAAGTTTTCTATGCCGCGGATATGAAGGCCGAGGGGGTGTTTCTCATCGACGGCGACAAGTTCGTCGAGATCGGTTACATCAAGACCGGCTTAGGCACCCATGGACTTTACCCAAGCCGCGACGGCACCAAGCTCTACGTCGCTAATCGCGGCGTCGCCCGCGTCTATGGGCCGCCCAAAGGGAAAGGCACGGTTTCCACCATCGATTTCGCCACGCGCAAAGTTACTGCGACCTGGCACATCCCCGGCGGCGGCAGTCCGGACATGGGCAACGTCAGCATCGACGGCAAACAACTTTGGCTCTCCGGCCGATACGACAACGAGGTCTACGTCTTCGATACCGCGTCCGGCAGCGTCAAAAGAATCCCAGTCAAAACGGAACCGCACGGCCTGACAGTATGGCCGCAGCCGGGACGTTATTCGCTCGGCCACACGGGAAATTTGCGCTAGCGATTTTCATTGATCTGCATTCTGGCATGATGCGTGCCGCGGCAATTGATTTGCCGGAAGCGATGCAGCGCGCAATCGCGCCGCCGAATTGCCTTGCCTTCGACCTTACAAATCCAGTAAGAAGATCCTGCAAACACGGGGATCGAACGTCTCGAGGAGGCGAACCATGCTTAGAATCATCGCGCTATTGCTCCCACTGATTCTCACAGCGCTACCTCATTCGGCGCATGGGGCCACGTCCAATCAAGATTTTTACCGGGGCAAAACGATTCGCTTCATCGTCGGCTTTGCCGCCGGCGGCGGTTTCGACGCCTACTCACGGGTCATTTCCCGGCACATGGGGCGCCACATCCCGGGCAATCCGTCCATCATCGTCGACAACATGACGGGCGCGGGCAGCCGGGTGGCGGCGAATTATTTGTTTAGGGCGCCGGCGGATGGATTGGTCGTCGGCAATTTTATCGGTTCGCTCATATTGCAGCAAATTTTGGGCGACAAAGGAGTCGAATTCGATGGGCGGCGGTTCGAATGGCTCGGCGCGCCGGTGCAGGATGAAAATGTCTGCGCCTTGACCAAAGCGAGCGGCATCAATTCGCTGGACGATTGGTTTGCCGCTAAAAGACCGATCAAGCTCGGCGGCGAGGCGCCCGGCGCCAACGACTCCGACGTGCCACGAGCTTTGAAGGCCGCGCTTGGGTTGCCGGTCCAGTTGATTGAAGGCTTCAAAGGCACAGCGAACATTCGCGTGGCGGCGGAAGCGGGTGAAGTCGATGGCGGCTGCTGGACCTGGGCATCGATTCGTACGACTTGGGCCAACGGCCTTGAGTCGGGCATGGTTAAACCGATCATCCAGATCAATTTGAAAAAGGCCGAAGATATACCCAACGTGCCGAACGCCATCGACTTCGCGAAAACTCCCGACGCCCGCACGCTGATCGACTCGGGCATCCACGGTCCTTCGGCGATTCTGCGCGCCTATGCATTGCCGCCGGGCACGCCGAAAAACCGCCTCGATCTTCTGCGCAACGCTTTTGACGCCACCATGAAGGACGCGGAATTTCTTGCCGAGATGAAAAAATCCAAGCTCGAGATCAACTCCCTGACCGGCGCGGAGATGGACGCCATCGTCAAAAAACTATTCCAGATGGACGCTAAAACCGTCGCCAAGATCCGCGATGTGCTGGTGCCAAAGAATTAAATAGGAACATTCATGGCACAGGAAATAACCATCGACAGCCTGCGGCAAATTGCGGAACGCGCCGGGTTAAAGCTGAGTGAAGATGAGTTGCAACGTTTGCTCCCCGGCGTCATTCGCGGGCGGAAGCAGGCAGTAGAACTGCGCGAGTTGCTCGCGGCCGGCGATGAACCCGCGGGGACGTTTAGCCCGGCGAACCCGCCACGAAAATAGACCGCACATGCAGCCTGAAGAAATTTGCTATCTGTCCCTTGCCGAAGCCGGCGCGGCATTGCGTCGGAAAGAGCTTTCACCCATCGAACTGACTGATGCGGCGCTGAATCGGATCGATGCTATTGATGTCAAGCTGCACAGCTTCATCACTTTGACCGCCGACATCGCGCGGCGCCAGGCGCTTCAGGCGGAGCAGGAGCGGCGCTCGGGAATCGATCGCGGCCCGCTGCACGGCATTCCGATCGCGCTCAAAGATCTCTATATGACCCGGGGGATCCGCACCACCTGCCATTCGGCCGTGCTCGAGAACTGGATTCCCGAATACGATGCGACAACCGTAGCCAAGCTGCGGGAAGCCGGCGCGATCTTGCTCGGCAAGCTCGGCATGCATGAATTCGCGTTCGGCGGCCCGTCCATCGACGCGCCCTTTCCCGCCGTGCGAAATCCCTGGAACACAGAGTACATTCCCGGTGGATCGAGCAGCGGCTCCGGCGCGGCGCTCGCGGCGGGACTGTGCTACGGCGCGCTCGGTTCGGATACCGGAGGATCGATTCGCACGCCGTCGTCACACTCCGGCATCGTCGGCATCAAACCGACCTACGGTCGTGTCAGCCGTTACGGCGTTATTCCGCTTAGCTGGTCCCTCGATCACGCCGGCCCCATGGCCCGAAGCGTCGAAGACTGCGCGATCCTGCTTCAAGCGATCGCGGGGTTCGATGCCAAAGATCCGGCGTCGGCGAACGTGCCCATGGCGAATTTCCGAGCCGATCTCAAAGCCGGAATTGAGGGCCTGCGCGTCGGTGTGCCACTCGCCGGTTGGTTTGACGAAAACCTGGGGATCGATTCAGCGACTGAAAACGCGTTCAACGAAGGATTGAGAGTCTTGAAGAGCCGCGGCGCGACGATTATCGAAATCGACGGCAAGCCCTTCTCGCTCGCGCGCAAGGCCAATCAAACGATCCTGGTTGCGGAAGCCTACGCCTATCACGAGAAAACGCTTCAGGAGACGCCGATGAAGTTCGGCACTTCGGTGCGGCAACGCATGCTCGAAGGCGCATTCCTGAGCGCCGTGGACTATATCACCGCGCAACGCGCCCGCGCCGTTTTGAACGAGCAAATCCGCGCCAACTTCTCCCGCGTCGATGTTTTCGCCGTGCCCGGGGCGCCGCGCCCGCCGGAAGCCTTCGCGACCATGAACCCCAATGAACAAAATCTCCGCCCGAACTTCACCAACCCGTTTAACCTGACCGGCCTGCCCGCGATTTCCGTGCCCTGCGGTTTTACGTCCGGTAACCTGCCCTCCGGACTGCAAATCGTCGCGCCGCCGTTCGAAGAATCGACCTGCTTTCGCGTCGCCTATGCCTACGAGCAGTCCACCGAGTGGCACAAGAAAAGACCCGCGCTCTAAAAACAGGGTTTACTATAGAGCGACGCGAGCTCCGTACGGATTTAACCCCCCAAAGGCTGATATTCCTCCCCGTGCCTTGACCTTGCCTAGGCGCTTGCGATATAGCGCGGTTGAGAACTACGGCCAGAGCCGCAAATGGTTCAATCGATTTTAATAGCCGGAACTATCCTCGCATCTTCCGTCGGCTGCGCATTGGCGGCGCTGGTCCTAGGTAGTGCCATCAAGAGCGCCTGGAAGCGGCCGCAGCCGGAGCAGATAGCTTGTCTGGAATTTGCCGACACCGCTGTTTGTGAATTCCGCGGTTATGACAGTCCCGAACTGTATCGAGACGATAGTGCGATAAGATCACGCCATGCGAGTTACGATCAGAACTTGCACTGACATCGCTCGCCCTCATAGAACGCCTCAGCTGGCAAACACGCGAAAGTACATTTCCGCTAAACTCGGCTCCATCGTCTTTGCCGCCGTGAGCTCTCGTTGAATCGACGGCTCAAGCCGGCGCCTCGCCTGCTCTGCGAGCCGAAGTACCTCCAACTCATCGACCTTCGCCAACCGCCCGCCAGCTACGACTACTTCACCGTTAACAATCACCGTATCCACGCCGCTGCCGTTTTCGCAAAAAACCAATTGCGCAACGACGTCGTTGAGTGGCGTGAACGCGGGTGTATCCCGCCGCAACAGGACCACGTCTGCGAGCTTTCCCGGCGCGAGCACCCCGGCATCGAGGCCGAAAGCGCTGGCGCCATTGCGCGTCGCCATCGCCAGGGCCTGCGGTGCACTAACCCATTCGTTGAAATCCGTGCCCGCTTGATTGTGAACCAATGCGGCTAATCGCATGGCATCGAACATATTCTGCCCGTCATTAGAGGCTGCGCCATCCGTTCCCAGGCCGACATTCACGCCGGCGGAAAGAAATTTCTTCACCGGCGCGAGACCGCTGCCGATGCGTAGATTACTCGCCGGATTGTGAACGGGGGTGGCACGGCGGAGCGCAAACAATTCGACGTCATCGTCGTCGATCCAAATCGAATGAGCTAGCGTGAGATTCGGGCTCAAGACGCCCAGCGCATCCAAATGTTTGAGTAGCGATGTGCCGTAGATCTGCTGCCCCATCACCGCCTG
>CAMLCX010000096.1 GCA_946478635.1 uncultured Pseudomonadota bacterium | reverse complement strand
ACCGCTGCATCGAGGTTTTGCAGACCTCTCCCTTAACCACTTGGGTACGCCGCCCTGATGCGTTAGCTAACATGAAGTTTTCGCGACTTGCAACAACGGTGCAAATTATTGACAACCCATAGTGAAACACGTAATTAAACAGAGTATTAGGAGTAGTTGTAAATGGCAACGATGATCACCAGCGATTGCATTAATTGCGGGGCGTGCGAGCCCGAATGCCCGAATAACGCTATCAGCCAGGGTGATCCGGTTTTTGTGATCGACCCGCTGCTGTGCACCGAGTGCGTTGGGTTTCACGATTACGAGGCTTGCGCGGCGGTATGTCCCGTCGATGTCTGTGTCACGGATCCGAACAACATCGAAACTGAGGAAGCGTTAATCGCGCGCGCCCGCGCGCTGCATCCAGAGACCGAATTCGGTGAAAGTTTCCAATCCCGTTTCCGAAAGGCAAACAGTGCTGATACCGCCCCTGCGACTGCTGCTGCCGCGGCTGCGACGACGGCTCCTCCAGCGCAAGTTGCGGCACCGCAAGAAAAGGCCGCGGCAAAGCCGGCGCCAGTATCCGCGGCTCCGCCGGCCGCGCCCGCCCCTGTGGCAAAAGCGACTCCGCCGCCCATGCCAGCGCCGGCCAAAAAAGAACCCAAGCCGAAAAAAACTTTTGCTAACGAGCTCCCCTTGAGCTTTGATGAGGCGTCCAAAAAGTATGCCGAGGGTTCGAGCCCAATTCACGGCGTGGCCAGGCTGGCTATTATCCTGCTGCAGCCGATCATCGGCGCCTTCCCACATGGCACCAAGAAGCAACTTGAAGACGCGATGCAGACTCCTTTGTTTACTGCCGCGGGAAGCACGGCCGTAAACATTATGCATAACGCGATTCTATACCCGATCGGTTTTGTGGTACTTGCCGCGGCGATCAGCGGCCCGCAGATCATTTTCAGCCAGGAGGTCAATAAATATGTTCTGCTTGGCTTGCTCCTGGCTGCGGCCGAAGGCATTTTTCGTTTGAAAGATGGAATCTTCGGCGCCAGGCCCGCGGATGAAATGAGGTTCCTCCCGTCGTTTTAC
The DNA here is from genome assembly GCA_946478635.1 of uncultured Pseudomonadota bacterium. Next base: position 11,481 of record CAMLCX010000096.1, on the reverse strand, counting down.
GGCGCGCCTGCGGGCGTGCTTGCCGGGTCATTGTTGAAAAAGTACACCGGAGTGGTGAGGGCGGTTCCCGTGCCGATCGATGGGTTTTACTCTAAAGGCTTTGTTGACAAGCGCGAACGCGAGCGGCGCTATGGCAATGTTTATACGGTCGAAGACCGCGGCGGCGCGTTTCTCGTGCGCATGGAGTTTCCCCACTGGACGCCGGATATCGGAATCACCAAGCGCGAGAAACTGCCGGAGGAAATGCCGGATTACGATTACAACCTGGATCTGCAGGACGGGCAACTCACGGTCAAGGGGAAGTGCACCGATGAGGCGGTAAGAAAAATATCTTCAAGCGTGGGCGCCTTTCCGCCAGAGTTCATCACGGTCATCCCATTTCACCAGCGAACCGCCGGTTTTACACATCGCTACGATAACAAAGTTCTCGAAGTTTTGGTCGAGAAAGCGTGAGCCGCGACCAGGGAGCACGGCGATCGCCCGCGAAATCGACCTAAAAGAAATGATCCACGAGGAGCCGCAGGGCGAGGGATCTGCCTGTGGCTCCTTTGCTTTCGACGGGCCGGTACAGTTCCGACCGATGAGCACTGCAGATCTCGACGAGATCATGGTTATCGAGAGATCCTCGTTTCCCGTTCCCTGGAGCCCCGGTTTCTTTCGCCAGGAACTGCAAGTCGCCTGCGCGCGCTCCATTTTGGCCGAGGTCCACGGGAAAATAATCGGCTACGTTCTTTTCTGGCTCCTGCCGGGGGCCATCGATATTCACAACATCGCCGTTCATCTCGACTATCGTCGTCGACGTGTCGCGCGCGCGCTGCTGGAACGCGTCATCGACCAGGCGCGGCGCCAATCCATTATTCGCGTTATGCTTGAAGTACGGGCATCTAACTCACCAGCTCAAAAGCTCTATGAGGGCATGGGATTTTTGACGACAGGGATCCGCAAGGGCTATTACTCCGATAACGGCGAGGACGCCTTGGCGATGACCCTCGAGCTTGAGTCCCAGACCTAATCGCTTAACTTTTTTTGCCCTTTTGTCTCTTTAGCACGGCCTGATATTTCATACATAAACAATCGAAAAAGCTTTCGTTTGAGGCGGTTCCCTTGACGGCCTCTCATGCCCTGGTGTATATATTAAATGTTGGTTAAATGTCTTTAGCGGTCGGCACTATCGACCGCTAATTTTTTTGAGGGTCATTTATAGGAACGGACGAGCGCTGCATGATCAAAAAGCTCCGGGAAAAGTCTTTAGCTCAGCCGTTTCGATTAGCCTTCCATCCCTCCCTCTCGCACGACCATCAACTTCGACAGCATTTCCGTCAATCCGCTTGGCAAATAACTGATAGAACGATCGAGAGTTTCGATTCAGGAGGAAACCCGTATGTTTAAAGTCGGCGAGAAGGTTGTGTATCCCGCTCATGGGGTCGGAGAAATTGAAGCCATCAGAAGCCACGTCATCTCAGGAACCGAGAAGAGATTCTACATGCTACGGATTCTTGAGACCGACATGAAGATCATGATTCCGATTGACAACGTCGATTCGGTTGGCCTGCGCAAGATCATCGATCGAGCCATGGTCACCAAGGTTTATAAAGTTTTACGGCAAAAGAAAGTTGAAACCGACCAGCAGACCTGGAACCGCCGCTATCGCGAATACACCGAAAAAATCAAAACGGGTTCGATCCTTGAGATCGCCAAAGTGCTGCGCGACCTATTCGTCCTGAAGGGCGATAAAGAGCTCTCTTTCGGCGAAAGAAAAATGCTCGACACCGCGCGTAATTTACTGGTGAAGGAGCTTTCCATCGCGCGTTCGCATTCCGAAGAAAAAATCATGGAGGAGCTCCGTCATATTTTCACACACTAAGACGGACTCATTGAAAAGGACATTTCTAGAGCCGAGAGCGAATCTCTCGGCTCTTTTATTTTGACCCGATGAAGCGCGCAACCGCCGTTGTTCTTGCCGCCGGCCAAGGTCTTCGACTGGGCGGCAACACTCCTAAAACCTATCTACCCATTGCCGGACGTCCGCTCGTACTGCGGACTTTGGATCGGATATTTGCCGCAGCCTCGATCGAGGAAGTGGTTTTGGTCGTTGCCGCCGACCAGATCCTACGCTGCGAGCAGCTGCTCCGTTCGGATCCGGCGCTGAAGGACCGGCCATGGCTTCTTCAGGCGGGCGGCGCAACACGCCAGCAGTCGGCAAGGCGCGGCCTCGATCGAGTTGGCACCCACGTGGATATCGTGGCGATCCACGACGGCGCCCGGCCGTTCGTTTCGCCCGGCCTGATCGACCGATGTGTGGACGCCGCGGCGGAGAAGCGGGCGGTCGTCGTCGGATTGCCGGCGCGCGATACGATCAAAGCCGTCGCGCTGGACGGTTGGGTTCAATCGACCCTGGAGCGGAGCGCGCTATGGGAAATACAAACGCCGCAGGTGTTTCAGCGCGAGCTCATCGTTTCGGCGCATCAGCGGGCCGAGCGCGAAGGCGCTCTGGTGACCGACGACGCCATGGTGGTGGAACGCACCGGCACGCCGGTTTACGTTCTCGAGGGGGAGCGCACCAACTTTAAGATCACTCAGGCCGAGGACGTGTGGCTTGCGGAAATGTTGCTCCGCGAGGGGCGGGTTCCTTAAACAGCTTTCGATAGACCTTCGTTCAAGCTGCCGCTGCGAAACCCCTGTAGATCGAGACTGACGAAGCGAAAACCGAGCTCTTTGAATCTCTTCACGATGGCGTCTCTGATCGGCTTTTCAAAGAGCCGGTCGAGTTCACTTTGCGCGACTTCGATTCGCGCAAGATCGCCGTGATAGCGCACGCGAAACTCGCGAAATCGAAGTTCCTTCATAAACTGCTCGCAGCTGCCGATCTGTTTTAGCCGCTCGAGATTGATCGATGTGCCGTAGGGGAAACGCGAGGACAGACACGGGCTCGAAGGCTTATCCCAAGTGGGCAAATCGAGTTCCCGGCTATAACGCCGGATGTCCGCTTTGGTCATCTCCGCTTCGACCAACGGATGGCGCACGCCCCATTCATCGGCCGCCTTGAGCCCGGGCCGATGGTCCTGCAAGTCATCCAAGTTCGTGCCGTCGACTATCGTTTTGAGGCCGAGCTTATCGGCCTCGGCGCGGCAAATGCGGTACAGCTCGTCTTTGCAGAAAAAACAGCGGTTAACCGGGTTTTGCGCGAACGAGGGGTTAGCCAATTCGTTGGAGTCCAGCACGATGTGCGGGCAGCCCAAGCGCAAAGCAAAATCTCTGGCCGCGTCAATCTCGCCGGGAGGAGCGGAAGGGGAGCTTGCGGTCAGAGCAACGGCTCGTTCGCCGAGAGCCATATGAGCGGCTTTGAGGAGAAACGTCGAATCGACGCCGGCGGAGAAAGCCACCACCACTCCATTGTGCTCGCCCAACACCTGGATCAAGTGTTCGAATTTTGCGTCCATCGCTTATCGCCGAACAGATCCGTGCTCAAGTAGTGTTCGCCTTTATCCGCGAAGATCGTGACGACCACGTGACCTTTACCCAAATTTTTCGCGACTTTCAGAGCCGCGCAGCATGCCGCGCCGGACGAAATTCCAACCAGCAAGCCCTCTTCGGCCGCCAAACGCCGGGTGTAATGCGTCGCCTCTTCGTCGCTCACGGTGATAACTTCATCGAGAATTTGGCGGTTGAGAACCGCCGGAATAAATCCCGCGCCGATGCCTTGAATCTTGTGAAACCCCGGTTCGCCTCCGGAAATGACCGGAGAGGCGCTCGGCTCCACCGCGCAAATGCGCACGCCCTTCATCTTTTCCTTCAGCACTTCACCGACGCCGGTGATCGTGCCGCCGGTTCCTACGCCGGCGACGAATGCATCGATGCGCTTAAACTGTTTGAGGAGTTCCGGCGCCGTCGTTTTGCGATGCATCTCGGGATTGGCGGGATTGTTGAACTGCTGCGGCATGAAGTATTCGCTGTGCTCCTGCATGAGCTCTTCGGCCTTATGAATCGCTCCGCCCATGCCTTTGGTGTCCGGTGTCAGGATGAGCCGCGCGCCATAGGCGCATAAAAGACTCCGCCGTTCCTCACTCATGGTGTCCGGCATGGTCAAGATCAGTCGGTATCCCTTTACCGCCGCGATCAAAGCCAGGCCGATGCCGGTGTTGCCGCTGGTCGGTTCGACGATGGTGGCGCCCGGCTTGAGACGACCTTGTTGCTCGGCGGTTTCGATCATGTTGAGGCAAATTCTATCCTTGACCGAACCACCGGGATTGAACGACTCCATCTTCGCCCACACCTCGGCGTCGGTTTTTTCCGCGAGCGCTCTGAGTTTGACCACGGGTGTGGAGCCGATTAGATCCAGGACGGACCGGGCGCCGTTCAAGCTTGCCAAAGTTTTGACTCGTCTTTCTAAAGAGGTGTGAGATTTCGAATTGACGTACCAGAGATGCTATAGTTTCAAGTTAATAATGTCAATGAAATCGATGGAAGCCGGTGCTGACGACGAAGGGACTCGACCACGGATTTGCGTGATCTTTCCCGGCGCCTTGGGCGACTTCATTTGCTTCATGCCAACGCTGCAAGCGCTTGGGCGCAAGGCGCGCGTTGACCTGCTCGCGCGCCGCGAGTTTGGTGACCTTGTGCCGGATGGCGTCACCGTGTCGTCGCTGGAAGGATGGGCGATCAGTGGCCTGTTCCTTGAATCGGCTCGGAGCGCCGACGCGGAGAAATTCTTTCGCGCCTATGACGCGGTGTACTCGTGGTTCGCAAGCGGCAACGAGGGGTTTGTTCAGCGGCTGAAAGCGATCACCGACGGCCGGGCTCATCTTTTTCCGTTTCGTTCCCTGGGCGCCGAGATGCACCAGGCCGATTACTATATCCGTTGTTTGGGCGATCGTAGCGTTGGCGCACTTCAGCCGAGGGTGGAGCTCCGTCCGGAAGCGCTCCAATGGCGCGAAAAATTTTGGCTCGATCATGCGCTTGTAGGCCGGCCGATTTTGACCATCGTTCCCGGCAGCGGCGCGCGAGAGAAAAATTGGCCCGAGGAATTTTATTGCGCCGTGGCGCTATGGTGGCGCGAAGCGACCGGCGGAGCGGCTATTGTGCTCAGCGGTCCGGTCGAACGGGAACGAGGCGGCGTTGAACTGCTGCGCGCGAGTTGTTTGGTTGCGAGCGGCTTGACTTTGTCCCAAGCGGCGGCGTTGTTAAGCCGTAGCGCTGTTTATCTGGGGAATGACAGTGGTATTTCGCATTTGGCGGCGGCGCTCGGAACGCGGACGGTTGCGCTATTTGGCCCGACGGATCCGGGCCGGTGGGCACCGCGCGGCAAAAAAGTGACTGTCCTGCGCCGCGGCATAGAATGTTCCCCTTGCCCGGAGATGGTCATGAAGAGTTGTCCGCACCGCGCTTGTCTGACCGAGTTGCGTCCGCAGGAAATCATCTCCAGGCTGGCGCGCTTGCCGGAAGTCGTTACCTTGACAAGGTAAGGGGCAGGGATTACAGTTTGAGCAGAAATTTTGCTGCTGTTAAGGCCGCAATTCAAGTCTTGAGCAAATGTCGTGGTGGGTGGTTAAAGTTATTTTCTTTAACCTGCGAAAATGACGCCTGAAGGTCCGATGGTGTGCAAAGCCCGCGGTACTTTCGGGCTTTTTTTCTTCTCTATCCAGGAGTCTTGGGATGGCTAGCGACGAGGACAAACAGACAGAGGGAAAGGGATTTACTGTCCAGGATCGCCGGCGCTTCTCGCCTGAGACCGGCGAGGCGCGCCAAGATGCGCCTGAGCAAACGGCGCCGGGCGCTGCAGCGCCCGGGCGTGATGCCGGAGCGGCGCGCGCATCCCAAGAGGAAGCGCTGCCGGAGATAAATTTTTCGGCTTTCGTAATCAGTTTGAGCACTCAAGTTTTAATGAACTTGGGCGAGATCGCCAGCCCAATCACCGGCAAAGTCGAGACGGATGTGCTGGTGGCCAAACAGATGATCGATATTTTGGCCATGCTGAAAGACAAGACGCGCGGCAATCTGAACGCGAGCGAGGACCGTTTGATAGAAGACATCCTTTTTGACCTTCGCATGAAATATGTCGAAGCGGTGAAGAAGCGATAGGAGCGATCGATGGGTTTGAACAACATCTGGCGCGGCGGCGTGAGTGTCAAGGGAGTTATCTTGATTGCCTTGACCTCTCTGGTGGTTGGGCTCGGTATCAGCGGCAGCTTGGATTGGTTGGTGCCCAGCCGCGCATTAAACATGCTTAGCGATGCCGGCAAACCCGAGGTCCGAACATCCATTGGTCTGCCGGACTTTGTCAGTCTCGCGAAGAAACTGAAACCCATAGTCGTAAATATCTCGACCACCACGCAGGTGAGCGAAGGGCGCGGCGGCGGACCGCAAGAATTTGGCAGCCCGTTCGGTGAAGAGGATCCGTTCAACGACTTTTGGCGCCGTTTTTTCGGTGGACCGATGCCGCGCGGACCGCAGCGCCAGCGCAGTTTGGGCTCGGGCTTCATCATCGATTCCGACGGTTCGATACTGACCAATAATCATGTCGTCGAAAACGCGTCCAAAATCGTCGTCAAACTTGACGACGACCAGGAGTACGAAGCCAAAGTTGTTGGCCGCGACTCAAAGACCGACATCGCTATTATCAAGATCAACGCGAAGACCAGTCTCCAAGCGGCCAACCTGGGCGACTCCGACGCTTTGGAAGTCGGTGAGTGGGTTGTCGCCATCGGCAATCCTTTCGGACTCGACAGCACCGTGACTTCCGGCATTGTCAGCGCCAAGGGCCGGCACATCGGTCAGGGTCCCTATGACAATTTTATTCAGACCGACGCCTCGATCAATCCGGGCAACTCCGGCGGACCGCTGCTCAACTTGCGGGGCGACGTCATCGGCATCAATACGGCGATTTTCAGCCGCACCGGCGGCAACATCGGCATTGGTTTTGCCATTCCCATCAACCTCGTCAAAGAACTGCTGCCCCAATTGCGCGGCAAGGGTAAAGTCGTGCGCGGCTACCTTGGCGTGTTGATCCAGAAAATCACTCCAGAGATCGCCGAAAGCTTGGGGATGGATAAAAGCCAAGGCGCCCTGGTCGCCAACGTTTCGAAGGACGGACCGGCGGAAAAGGCCGGCGTCAAAGTGGGCGATGTCATCGTCGAATTTGACGGCAAAGAAGTGAGAGACTCGGGTGATTTGCCGATCATCGTGGCGCGTACTGCGGTCGATAAAAAGGTCAGGATGAAAGTGTTGCGCGACAAGAAAGAAGTACTTCTAAACGTCGCCGTGGGAGAGCTCAAGGACGAAGAGGTTGTCGCCACAGCGCCTGAAAAAGGCGAGCTCGGCCTTACGGTTCAGCGGCTTACACCGCAGATGGCCGAGAGCCTGGGGCTGGAAAGAGCCGAAGGCGTGGTCGTCACCGCGGTCGAACCGGCCAGCGCCGCCGACGAGGCGGGTATCCGGCGCGGCGATATCATCGTGGAAGTCGACCGCAAGGCGGTGCGCAGCATCGATGACTACAAAAAGGCCGTCGCCGGAGTGCGCAAGGGACGCGGTGTGCTGTTTCTTGTCCGGCGTGGCGATAGCACGCTATTTCTCGCTCTCAAACCGCAACGTTAACTGCAATCGGGTGAAATTCCCTCGAACAAGCGAGGCGGGGCTTAGACCTCGCCTCGTTTCATTGCTTTTGCTGCCGTTCTGCGCGAAAATTGATTTACCTTTGAGGCGTTGAGTTGAATAAGTCCAATCTCCGCATCTTCAGCATCGCATTGGTTGCGCTCCTCGTCATCACCTCCAGCGGCCTTGTCTTCGGGGCGTGGTATCTGAAACAACTCGAAGATAGCGTCACCAAAAAGTTCGAGAAACCGTTTGCTGATTTTCCCTCCAAAATCTATTCTGACAGTTATCTTCTTTATGTCGGCATCAATCTGGGGGTCGAAGAGTTTGCCGAAAAGCTGCGCCGGCTGGGTTATTTCGAAACGCACACCGCGCCCAAGAGCCAAGGCGAATACCGCATTGTCGGGCAGAGCGCCGTGGAAATTTTTCTTCAGGACTTTGATTTTCCGACCGAGCGCCGCAAGGGCGTGCCGGTGCGAATTTCTCTGCAGGGGTCGACCATTGCTCGCATCGAGAACCTTGCCACGGGCAAGGACATGTTCGATCTCGAGCTCGAGCCCGAGCTCGTAACCGGTCTTTACGAGCGCGTCTGGCAGGAACGCCGGATCGTCAAACTCGCCGATGTGCCTCCTCTGGTGGTGAAAGCGGTCCTGGCAGTCGAGGACGAGCGCTTTTACAGCCACCACGGCATCGATCCGATCGGCATCCTGCGGGCGATGTGGGTCAACTTGCGCAACATGAGTTTTCAGCAAGGCGGCAGCACGCTCACCCAGCAGCTCATGAAAAATTTCTTTTTGACCGACGAGCGCACGCTCAGCCGCAAGATTCCGGAAGCGGTGATGGCGCTGATCGCCGAGCGAAAATACTCGAAAGACACCATCCTGGAAAATTATCTCAACGAAATATATCTCGGACAAAAAGGCTCCCAAGGAGTCTTCGGCGTCTCCGAGGCAGCGCAATTTTATTTCGCCAAACCCCTAAGCGATTTGACGGTCGGCGAAACGGCGCTGCTGGCCGGATTGATCCGGGCGCCCAACCGAGTATCGCCTTACCGGAGCACCGACGCGGCAACCAAGCGGCGCAACGTGGTGTTGGCCAAATTGCTCGACAACCGGATTATCACGCGCCGGCAATACGAAACCGCGCTACGTGAACGATTGCCTGACCGTCCGCTTGTGAAAGTGACCAACGACGCGCCGTTTTACGTGGACTATCTGCGGCGCGAACTTGCCGAGAATTATTCCGACGCGGTCCTCACCAAAGAAGGATTGAGGATTTTCAGCAGTCTGGATCTTCAGCTGCAGCGCAAGGCCGAGCGCGCGCTCGTCGAGGGGCTCAAAAAGCTCGAAGCGTCCCACCCGGCGCTGCGGCGCAAGGGCGACGATGACAGTTTGGAAGGCGCTATCATCGTCATCCGCCCACAAACCGGCGAGATCAAAGCGATGGTGGGGGGGCGAAGCTATCAGAGGTCGCAATTCAATCGGGTTTTTCAGGCCAAGCGCCAGCCGGGGTCGATTTTCAAACCGTTCGTTTACCTGGCCGCCTTGATGTACGGCGGCCAAAGCGGCATGCGCTACACGCCCGACACGGTGCTCAACGATAGCCAATTTACCTGGAACTATGACGGCAAGGAATGGCAGCCCAGCAACTATAATAACGAGTATTTCGGCGCCGTCACGTTTCGCCGCGCGCTCGAAAGTTCGCTCAACTCGGCAACCAGCCGGGTGGCGCAAGACGTCGGTATCCGGCGCGTCCGCGACGTCGCGCAAAGGTTGGGAATCCAGAGTACCTTGCCGGCGGTGCCGTCGCTGGCGCTGGGCTCGGCGGAAGTTACGCCCTTGGAAGTGGCGGTGGCGTTCTCGACCATCGCCAATGGCGGCGTGCGTACCCGCCCGCTGGCGGTAAAACTGGTAATGGATCAAAACACCCAGCCTCTGGAGAAGCGCGACGTGCGCGTCGAACAAGTGCTCAATCCTCAGCTTGCGCACACAATGAACAATCTGCTCAAAGGTGTTTTGGACCGGGGCACGGCGGCGGCCGCCCGCCGTTTGGGATTTACCCGACCCGCGGCCGGCAAAACCGGCACGACCAACGATTATAAAGACGCGTGGTTTGTCGGATACACGCCGGATCTTCTTGCCGTGGTCTGGGTTGGATTTGACGGTCAAAGCAAACTGAATCTATCCGGCGCGGAAGCGGCCTTGCCGATTTGGACTGAATTCATGAAGAGCGCGACCGCGAATATGCCGGTTACCGATTTTGTCTCGCCGGAACCGATGCAGGAAAGCGAAGAGGTGGCGGCAAAGCCGTGCGGTCCGACGAATCGTGAAGGGGAATTGCCGGAGCCCTGTCCGCAACCGGCGACTGCGCCGGCCAGGCCTTTTCGCGAGGCGCTATAAAACTTTTGATCCGCGAGCGGTTCGACAAAATTTTCTTAGGGATGGCGCTGGCGTTCCTGCTGGTCTTGAGCGCGTGCGCGCCGCAGCGGCCGTTTCGAGTTCCGGTGCCGCCCAGCGGAAGCGGGCCGATCCCGTCGCGTATTCCGCCGCCTTCCCCGCCGGCGCCGATCCCAACGCCGCCGCCAGCGCCACCCGAGGCGGTTCCTAAGCCGTTGCCCCAGGAGTCAACAATTCGCGAGCAGAATTTGAAGTCCAAACCGCCGCCGGCGGCAAAAGAACCTTCTAGTCGTCAACCGGCCCCAAGTGAAAATCGCGCAACACCGGAAGCGGCGCTGCCGCCGGCTTTGGCGGACGATAGCGCCTTGCTAGCCAAAATCACTCCCGGAGTCACCGCGCAGCGCGCCGCGTCGTTGCGCCTTACCGACGAGGGCAGCAAGTTGCTCGACGCCGGCGAACCGGCGAAAGCGCTGTCTCGTCTCGAGAAAACGATTGTTATCGATGCCACCAATCCATACGGATATTTTTACCTGGCCAAGGCTCAGTACCGCCTCGGGCGGTATACCGAATCGCTCAATTTTCTCGGCGTCGCCGAGTCCCGGTTGAGCGGCGAGCCCTTTTGGCTCTCTGAAGTGCATGCGCTGCGCGGCGAAAATTACCGAGCGCTGGGGCAGCTACAGCGAGCCGAGGCGAGCTACATTCAAGCTTTGCGGATCAATTCCGGCAACCGCACCGCCGCCGACGGCTTAAATCGCTTGCAGGTTGAAACGCCCTCGTCGAGCAGATAGTTCTTTTCTTTCCATGTTGGTTCTTGGCGTCGAAACCTCCTGCGACGACACCGCTGCCGCGGTGTTGCAAGATGGCCAAACGATTTTGGCCAATGTCGTCTCTTCACAGGACGAGGTGCACGGACCGTATGGTGGGGTCGTCCCCGAACTCGCCTCGCGCCAACATATCAAGAATATCATGCCGATCGTCGACGGCGCGCTGCGCAAGGCTGGCGCAACGCTCAAAGACGTGGACGGGATGGCGGTGACCTACGGCCCGGGCCTCGTCGGCTCCTTGCTCGTCGGGCTTTCGCTGGTCAAGGGAATCTCGTTTCGCTCGGGCATTCCGTACGTCGGCGTCAATCATCTCGAAGCGCACCTGCTCGCCATTCATCTCGAGCATGAAGTGGCATTCCCATACCTCGCGCTGCTCGCTTCGGGCGGTCATACTTTGCTTTATTGCGTGCGCGGGGTCGGCGATTACGCGCATCTCGGCGGCACGCGCGACGACGCCGCGGGAGAGGCCTACGACAAGGTCGCCAAGATGATGGGGCTCGGTTATCCCGGCGGGCGGGCCATCGATCAGCTGGCCCAAACCGGCAACCCGAAGGCCATTCGTTTTCCACGGGCGCGGATCAAGAGCAGCGCCTACGAATTCAGCTTCAGCGGAATCAAAACGGCAGTGTGGCACTATCTCAAGTCCCAGAGCGAGGAAGAGCGGCGTGCAAAAG
>CAMLCX010000095.1 GCA_946478635.1 uncultured Pseudomonadota bacterium | reverse complement strand
CTCCAAATGAAAGGCCCGCAGAAGACCGGCATCCTGCTCTATCCGCGTCACGCCTGGGCCAACTATCAGATGTATGAAGCGCAGGATAAGCCCATGCCGGTGGCGATCATGATCGGGCACCACCCCATGTACTACTTCGCCGCCGCTACCACCACCCAGTATGGCGTGGACGAGTTGGAAATCGCTTCGGCATTGCTCCAGGAGGATGTGGAATTGGTCAAATGCCGAACCGTTGATCTGGAAGTTCCCGCGTGGGCGGAAATCATCCTTGAAGGCGAAATTCCGCCGAAGATCAGAGAACCCGAAGGACCGTTCAGCGAATTTCAAGATTACTATCTGACCGGTTCGGGCATGAATCCCATAGTCAACATCAAGGCCGTCACCATGCGCGCCGACGCAATATTTAAAAACGTTCAGAACGGCACCGAGGTGGAAGGGTGCGTCTATCACAAGGTGCCCATGTCGGCGCAAATTCTGCGCCGCGCGCGGACCGTGGGCGGTCTGGCAGACGTCAAAAATGTCTTGGTAATGCCAGGAATTTTCGGTGTCGTGGTGCAGATGAAACCGCGCTATTACGGCGAGGCGCGCAATGTTCTCATGTCGGTGCTCTCGAGTGAATACCAGCACCCGAAGGTCGCCATCGCGGTCGACGAGGACGTCGATATCTTCAACTACGCGGAGGTTCTGTGGTCCATCAACACACGCGTGAATCCGTCCGAGGATATCATTGTGATCAACGGCGCGAAGATTCACGCCATGGACCCTTCGTGTCCTGAATTCGGCCATCCGGGCGCGCCGGGATGGCAGCGCATCGGCGGCAAAATGATCATCGACGCGACCAAACCGCCGGAGTGCGACCCGAAGCGCAGAAACGAGTTCGAGCGGCTGCGCCCGGTGGGTTGGGAAACGGTAAATCTCGAGGATTTTTTGCCGGAGGGAGCGCCGCCGTTGCGGATCAAACCGAAAATTTCAGGGGGATGATTAGTTCAAGGTTCAAGCGTTCAAATGTTCAAGGTTTAAGAAATAATCCGGATCTAAGTGAACACTATGTCACTCGTTTGTTTTGAACGATTGAACTTTTGAACTTTTGAACTTTGAACGGCTTCGCCCGTGGCGAAGCGTCATTCGTCCGACTCGCCGAAATAATCCCGGACGATTCTTTCTTTGATGTACTCCAGAGCGCCTAGATCTTGCAGGATATCTCCGCCGGTATCATAGAAAAAAATATCGCCTTTGTGATTGCGGCCAATGGCCACGAGCCATTCCAATTCGTCCCGGTCTTCCAATAAATAATTAATGGCTTGGTTGGCGCCCTTGCTGGCGATGATCGTTACTTTGGGTTTGGCGGATTTTCTTGCCTGAGTCATTCTACGGCCTCCTAAATCGAGATGGAGTCTATAACAGAAGAACAATCCGCACAACTTCCGGCAACTCGTGAAGAGCAAGCATAACCACGAAGTGATGCATAACCTTACGGTCGCCCACAGAGCATGAAAACGACGATTTCCACAACCGTGCTCGTGTAGCCCGGATGGAGCAAAGCGTAATCCGGGTTCCTGGTTCACGCGCTCTCTGGGCTGCTGCCACGCCCCGCACCGCCTTCCTGGATTCCGCTTCGCTGCATCCAGGCTACAACTCTTAAGCGATTCGCGCCAATATTTTCAAGGGAGGGCTCAGCGCGGCGGAGCCGCAACCGAATCTCGGAGTATCTCCCGCTAAGCATGTCCTGAGCGAAGTCGAAGGAGAGCCAAGGACGCAAAGGTCGGAAAAAACCCGGCGAAAATCCTTCGTAAGAATTTTTATCTTTTCCCTTAGAACTTGGCGACTTTGCGCCTTAGCGGGAGCAATTCCGATTCCGAGTGCTCTCAGCTTCTGGATCATTTGCGCAGGCCGCGCAAATTTGAGCTACAGTAATACGAAGGTTTCAGACGTTGATATTTCTAAATTTCTGACCTTCGTGCTTTCCAGAAACGTCGTGGTAAAGTTTGTTTTTTGCTCATTGCGGCTTTGTTGGGTTGTTGCGAGGTCGGGCTCACTTCATGGAGAAATCAACCCGGTTCGGCTTGCCCTTTAGCTTGGCTCGCTCTTCCGCAGTGAGTGGTTTAGCGGAGACGACAAAAAGACGTTCGGCTTCCACCTGGCCGCTGGCCAACAGCCCGTCGCGTACCGCTTGGGCGCGCTGGGCGGCGAGCTGGCGCATGTCGTCGTCGCTCGCTTTCGCGTTCTGCATCATGAGCCTTTCCATTTCGGGGACCGGGAGATCCTGGGCGAGGCCGATCAGGTTGCGCGGTTTGGGAAAACTTTCCTCGCCGTAGGCGGCTTTCAAAAATTGCGGATATTCGTTGGCGGCGACTTGAACATCGTCGACGGACCGCGGCGCTTCGCCCTTGCGCACAAGCTCTTTGAGCTTCTGCGCTTTCACCTTGCGTTCAATACCGACTCGTTTTAAGCCGTCGAGGTCCGTCAAGGGATCGACGCGACCGGCAATTTCAAGATTGAGCGCAGGACGATTGTTCAAAGCTTTCGCCAGGGTGGCAATTTTTCCTTGCGCTGCTTGATTCAAATTCGCCCGGCCGTTGTCGAACTCGATGTAGCTCAACTCATCGCCGCTGCCGCCGCCTCCGAAAGCCGACGCGAGTAGGGTAAATGGCGCAGTTACGGCCCTGGTGATCAGGTTGATGATGATTCTCAGCACGATGCCGCCGACGCTGAACTGCGGATCATCCAAAGAACCACTGATCGGCAGATCGACGTCGATGACGCCGTTGCGATCTTTCAAGAGCGCCACCGCGAGAAGCACGGGCAGCTTGGTGGCGTCGGGACTCTCGACCTTCTCGCCGAAGGTCAACTGGTTCAGAATGATTTTGTTTTCAGCGCTGAGCTTGCGATTTTCCAGTTTGTATTTGACATTGAAAGAGAGCTTGCCTTTCTCGATGCCGTAGCCGACGTATCTAACGGAGTAGGGCGACATGGGGCTCAGTTCGATCTCCTTGGCGTCGGCGATAATGTCAAGAAAGAGATCCTTGGACAGGGGATTGATTTTGCCTTTGATTTCGACCGGCGCGGCGTTGTCAAGGCGCGCTTGAAGATCGAGATCGCCGGGCGTTTCCGGTTTGAGCTCCGAGATCGCGCCCTGAACACCGGTTAGGTTGGCGTTGTAATTCGGCTTGATGAACAAATCACTGAAGTCGATGTTGCCGTCTTTTAGGTTGATTTTTCCAATGCTGATGGCTTTTGGCGTGGCATCGTTGGCGGCCGGAGCCGTTGGCTTGGGCGTGGCATCCGGCTTTTCCGTTGCCTTGCCAGGCGCGGGCGCTTCCGCCGGCTTGCCGTCTTTCTCAACGGCTAATTTCTGCAGGTTGATTTTTCCGTCCGCACCGAGGATCAATCGGGAATAGAACTCAGCGAGAGTGATTTCGCCGATGCGCAGTTGAAAAGGCTCCAGATCAAACTGCATGGTATCGAGGGCAAGCGATTTCCACTTGAGCAGATCCGTCTGGCCGGTTTTTTCCACTGCGCCGAAATCGGCGATCTGCACCGCGCCTTGATAATTCATTTTCGCCGGGCCGGTGGCGCTGGTGTCAAACGTCAGCTCGCCTTTGGTGCCTGCTCGACCGCCGGTGAGCAGAAGATTGACTTGACCGTCGAGATAGGGCTGGAAGGGCAGAAATTCAATGTCCTGGGCATCGACCGCGAACTTGGCGTTGAGCGGATTGATCATCGCCGTACCGACCAATCTCAACACGCCCTTTTCGTTGATCCGCGCGCGAAGCGTCGCTTTGGCGCGTTGATTTTTTGCCGTGGAGAAATTTTCTCCGCGCACCGAAAGCTCCGACACATTTATCTTCGCGGGCGTCGGGTTGGATCGATCGTCGACGTTGATCCTGAAGCGGTCGAGAACGATTTGTTTGGCGTCAATCCGCCAATCGCCCTCGCTTGATTTCGCCGTCGGGGCGGGAGTTGGAGCCGGCGGTTGGGCTTTGGCGATACGGGTTAAATTTAGCGTGCCGTCAGCGTCTCGCTGGATATAGCCGTTGCCGTCTTTTCCTTCCAGCGCGCCGATGACGATGGTTTTTTTGGCGACGTCGATCGCACCGTCCTTGATCGCTAAAGTCGCCACGCGCCAGAGCGGCTCGGGTTGCCCGGCAAGCTCGAGACGCAGGGCGCGGAGATTGGCGGCGAGTTCACTCAATTTAATATCCGATTGCCCATCTTTGGCCTCGAAACTGTATTTGGTCGAGAGATCGAAAAAGCCGTCTTTGATCTCCGCCGCAAGCGCGTCGTCATAATACGGGCGCAGCGCGCCGGGTTTCAGTCCTTCGATATCGAGCTTGCCCTCAGCCAGGAGCGGCGTGAGCTGAACCGTTCCTGTGTGAGAAAATTTTTCTTTGGCTTCTGATTCGAAAGAAAGCTCGACATTGGCTTTTTTATCGGCCTCATTAGTAAGTCCGGTAACTTTTAGATTGACGTTGTCCAGGCGTGTTTTATATGGCCGCTTCGGCTGCTCGTCGGTGAAGTGAATCGTCGCTGATCCCAGCGCGATTTCGTCGACAGCATAGATAAACGGTTTGCTCTCGTTCTTTGGTTTTTCTTTCGGCTCCGGGGCTTTGGTTTCAGCGGCAACAGCGACTAGATTCTCGAAGTTGACTTTCCCGTCGCGTCCACGGCTTACATGTAGTTCCAGACCCTCGGCCTTGATTGACTTAAGCGAGGTCCTGTTGGCGAAAACCTCGAAGGCGTCGATAAGGACCTCGAAGGAGGGCAGCTTGACCAGTTGCGCTCCGCCGGTTTGCAGCATTTCCAACTCTTTAAGACCCAGATTGCCGGTGATGGATAGCACCGGAGGATTATTCTTGGATGTTTTGAAGGAGGCCTTAATCTTGCCGTTCAGTTGCCCCGAAGGGACCGTAAAGTTTAGCCCTACAGGCGAGTACTCGAGATATTTCGAGATCTGGAGCTTATCAATGTCGACGCCGATCGTGCTTTCGCCGGAATCAAACACCACGGCGTCGCCGGCGAGATGAATAGGGGCACCGTTAACGACTGCTGAAAATTCGGGTTTAACCTTGATATTGACATAGGACGGAAGACTGGAAAGAAACGGCACACCAATTTTGAGTTGCTCGACGGCGTGCTTGGTTTTCTCGGGTCGGTCGTCAAAATCGATTTTGCCGTCGATGATCTCGATGTTGTTGAGAGCGAAGAGGGGTGTCGGCCCGGACGGACCTGAGGTGAATTCATCAATCAGATCTTGAAAGTTGTACTTAAGATCATCGTTGCGAACCAGGCTGACGTAGGGCTTTACTAACCGCAATTGTTTTAGGACCGGGGCCAACCGAAAGAGCGACTGTAGCTCCAGATTGACGAAAAGTTCGTCAAAGGAAAGCGCCGGCGTATCGCCCTGCCGTTCCTTCATTAGAAAACCGCGGACCGCCAAGGTCATTGTGTAAGGGTTGATTTTGATTTGTTCGATGGTCACCGGCCGGTGGAGCTTGTCGGAAAGCATGCTTGCGACCTTGCCGCGTATCAACGGCGGGGCGGCAAGTCCCAGCAGGACGCCAAAAGCAACGACGATCGAAACCGTCCAGATGGCGATTTTGCGGGTGCGTGGATGCCGGGCGATGCCGAGAGTTTGCTGGCGGATTTGGTTAACGTCTATCGCCATGACGCGAGGGCGACCAATCGGAGATGGTTGAATCTTATCGAACACATAAGCTCTTGTCCATTAAAAGAACACACAATAAAATTTTTTCCGAAATCGCGATGAGCGTTGCGCTAGCCGTCGGCGGCGACCTGGATGGCTTCGAGCAGGGCCAGATAAGACAGTGGGAGTTGCCAGTGTCGAGCGCCTTCGACGATGAGTCTCCGGTATTCGGCGCTGGGGCGCGGAACATTTTCCTCGATGGCTGCGACATAGACCAGGGCGGCAAGGGGTTGTTGGCCGTTTTCGGCAGAGTAGATCGGGAGGATCTCGCGCCGATAGCCATCCTCAAAGCCGTCTAGTATCGCAAGATCTTCATCGCGAACGTCGTAAACGACGCCCCAAACGACTTGGCCTTTGGCTGGGTAAACGTTTGCCGTCCCGCAATCCCGCAATCGCGAGTGGCGGGTGATACCGAATTGGTAATCGTTCAGGCGCCCAACGCAGATAAATTGCGACGAGCGACAACGCCGCTGCATTTGCGGCCAGTTCATATTGGAACCGTAGGCGAAGTAATGCACTTCCTGGGACCTCCAAAATCAGCTCGTTGATAATAGGCAAAGATACTTGGGCCCACAAGCTGACCATGTCATCTCAGATTTCGCCGAGTCGCCTGTAACTTCAGGTGGATTGAATGCGTCTAAAATAAAGATTAACATATAAACTACATTACTGCTTCATGGAGATTATATGAGATATTTCCGTAGCTTATGTTCGATTTTCCTACTTTTAGCTTTGTTTTCGCCTGCTTCGCCGGCGCACGCGGAGGGGCCCACCACTCAGCTTCGCACTTCGCTTAATGAATTCGTTACCATCCTAACTAATACCCCGGTTGCTGAATTGCGCGCGAAGGGACTGCCGGCCAAGGCTTTGGAAATCGTTTATAGCCGATTTGATTTCCCCGAGATGACAAAGCGGTCACTGGGGCGACACTGGGCCACACTGACGCAGGCCCAGCAAAGGGAATTCGTGGACGCCTTTACCCAAAAATTGCTCGTCGGTTACGGCCGGACCGTACGCGCATCTGCCGACGAACAAATTCAATTTAATCGCGAAATTTTAGATGGCAACTACGCGATTGTGGAAACAAAAGTCAGTGGCAGTGGGGAGCCGCTGCCGATCGATTATAATCTGCGCTCGGTTGATGGACAATGGAAAGTCTACGATATGGTGATCGATCGCGTGAGCCTAGTGAACAATTACCGGGCGCAGTTTGATCGAGTCATCGCGAGATCGTCCATTAGCGAACTGCTCTCAAGAATGAAGCAGCAAGACTCCTAGCCGGCGATTTCGCTCATTTCTGCACGAACCTGAAGTCAAATGCCTTTGCCGGATCAGGTGCCGCGTCTAGCATGAGTTCGGCGCGAATCTCTTCCATGGCGATCTGCAGTCCTTGGGCGCTTGCCTCGCCATTGCTCGACCAGCTGGATACTGCCATTTCGTAACTGCCATCCGCTAACGACTGATCCATTTCTGTCCATTTCATAATCGAGCGGACAGTTTCCTGCTTGTTGGTCTTCGCGAAATGAATCCCGCGTAGCGTCGCGCGGACCAGGCGCTGGATCTCCTCCGGCTGTTTTTGAATCTTTTCGAGTCTAGTACCGAAGCCGGCCAATGGCGAGGGAATCAAATCCCCGACGAATAGAATCTTTCGAAACCCCTTACGCTCGAGCATGACGTTATACGGCGCTTCAATCAGCGCCGCATCGATGGCGCCCGCTTCCATGGCTGCGATTCGGTTCGTGCCGCCGCCTAGCGCGATAATTTTCACGTCTTGATTGGGCACCAACTTGTAGCGCCGCAGCAGAGCGCGGGCGTAGGTGTCCGTACTCGCGCCGAAAGACGAAACACCCAGAAGTTTTCCCCTGAGCTCCTCGACGGAAGAAATGCCGGGACGGGCGATCAACGCGAACAGCGGCTTATCGGCGATCGTCATAACGACGCGCAACGGCACATTGCGAAATGCGGCGCGGATCGTCGAGCCGAGCGCCGTAGTGTAACCGACATCGCCGGCGATCAATGCCTGCATGGCAACTTGCGGCTTCATGATCACATAATCGACGTCGAGCCCATCCGCCGAGTAAAATCCCTTTTCGCGCGCCAGATGGATGGGAAACCACGAGAGTGATTTGGAGGGCGCGGAGATGTAAATCCTGGTTGCTTGCGCCGCGACGATGGAAGAGTCAATCCAATAAAAGAAGACCGCGAGAAATAGGGCGATGATTTCTCGCTTGCTCATGTTCACGGTAATAACAAAGACTTCATGAAGGTTACAAGCGTCTTTACATTGTGATGCGAGATTGACGCGATCAAGCGCTTTCGCTAAGTCTCTTGGCATGGCAAAATTGAACCTCTCCTTGGCGCTGGGATCCTACGACCGGCACGCGCCGTTGCTCGAAGGTTGTGTCCAGCATCCGGATGTCGAAATACGATATTTCGAGCTCGATCCGCAGCAGGGTCGCCACGAGCGTTTCTTGCGGGATTTCGAGTTCGATGCAGCCGAGCTTTCGCTCTCGTCTTACCTGATTGCCATCGATCAAGGGTTGCCGGTCCACGCCGTGCCGATTTTTCCGCGGCGGTTGTTCAGCCAGTCGCAGATGTACAAAAACGTTTATTGCGGCATCGATTCGCCGGCGGACCTGGCCGGAAAAAGGATCGGCCTCAGCGCCTATCAAAATACTCTGGGCGTTCGCGCCAAGGGCGATTTGACGCACTTCTATGGAGTCTCGCGGTCGACAGTCACCTGGGTGACACCCGGCAAGGAAGTTGTCGACGTGCAATTGCCTGCGGATTTGAAAATCGAAACTCGCGCCAGCATGGCCGAGATTGAGCAGGAGTTCGTCGAAGGAAAAATTCAAGCGCTGTTTGTCTCCCGCCTGCCCAAGCCCTATCGCGATGGTAATCCCAATGTGGCTCGGCTATTTCCTGATCCGCAGGCGGAGGAGGAGCGCTATCTGCGCGAAGAAGGCTACTTTCCGATCATGCACGTGCTCGCTCTTAAGCGGGAATTAGCCGCTCAATATCCAGAGCTGCCGCGCGCGCTTTACGATATTTTCGAGCAGGCGCGTGAGCGCGCCGCGCAACGTTGGGTCGATCCCAATTGGTCGATGGTGATGTGGGGACGCCGCGAGCTTGAGCGTCAGGAAAAGCTCTGCGAGTTCGATCCTTGGCGGAATGGCGTTGATGCGAATCGAAAAAATATCGAGAAGTTCGCGTTGTACAGCTATGAGCAGGGGCTGACAAAGAGGCAGCTGACCCTGGAAGAATTATTCGTGCCGATTGGGTGACGCTCAGTTTAAGAGCAACTATTCTCGCACAGTCAACTGATTTGATGGCTTTCACGCATCCGTTTTTTTCGGCGGCTTCGCCAGCAGGATCAAAAAAGCCGAGGTGAATAGCGCGCCGGCGAAAATGACAAACGACAAATTATAGCTGCCCATGCGATCGTGGAGAAAACCGAAGAACGGCGCGCCGCTGGCGGCGAACAGATGGGAAAAGAAGAGCGACAAGCCGCGCACGGTTCCGAGAGAAGTCCTTCCAAAAAAATTGGCCCAGATCACCTCCCGCAGCACGAAACTTCCCGCCAGGCCGGTGCCATAGAGAAAAAATCCCAAATAGGCGAGTTGAATCTGTCCGCTTGTGATCGCCGTCACCAGGCCAATTCCCTGAATCAAAAACTGGATACAGGAAACCTTTCGGATGTCGAACCGGTCGGCGAGCATGCCCCACAAGAGGGTGGAGCCGAGTTGTGTGAGCGCGATGGTGCTCATGAACGACGCGGCGATCAGCGGCGAGTAGCCGATATCAGTGACGTACGAGAAAATATGGAGATTCAGGCCCGCGATGCCGACGCCGGCGATGCCGAAGGTGATTACGAGGAGCCAGAAGGTCGGCAGCCGGAGCGCTTCCGCGCGCGTCCATACTTTATCGCTTGCCAATGTCGCTCGTTGGCCGGCGGGCGAAGCGTCGCGCCGCGCGGCTGAACTGGTGGGGCTCTGGATTGGCGCCTCACCATCGGGATGCAGTCCGATGTCCTCGGGACTGCGGCGGATGAATATTAACGCCGGCGCGACGACCAACAGCGGCGCGATGATGCCAAATACCGCCCAGGTGCCGCGCCAGCCGATGAGGACAAACAAAGAGGCGGCAAGCAAAGGAATGCTGAACTTGGCAACGCCTGTTCCCAAGTTGGCGATGCCCATGGCTCGGCCGCGCTTGCGCACGAACCACTGGGCGATGGTGACGTTGATGACCAAGGAGCCGAGCAGCGCTTCGCCGGCGATGACCAACGAGCAGCGGACCAGGACGAATTGCCAGAAGCTTTGCACTTGGCTCGAAAGCATGAGACCTGCGCCTTCCATCAAAACGCCGAGAACGAGGACACCACGCCCGCCGTGGCGGTCGATCCACGGACCGAGCAGCGGGACGATCATCGCGGCGACGCCGATCTCGAAAGTGCGAATCAGCGAAAATGCGCCGCGCGAGACGCCAAGCTCCTGGGTGATGGGCTTGAGAAAAATGCTGAGCGTGCTGGAAAAGGCGAATGTGCCGGCGATGTTGACGAGAATGCCGACGCCGACAATGTACCAGCCGTAGAAAAACTTGGATTGGGTCGCGCTAGGGTCCAATCGTATCGGGTCAGTCATTCGCGAGAGCATTCTCGGCAAGCAAGCGGGAATTGCTTAAGTCGCCGCGCCACTAAGCCGTGGCGTTGATATGTCACGATAGAACACCATCCTTTGCGCGACTGTCAAACAGACGGGTTGAAAAAGCCGCATATTGGCCATATGACTTGCTCGAATTGCCGCGTGAGAACTGTCTCGCACTGTCATTCTGAGGCGTAGCCGAAGAATCTGCTTGCGTAAACTTGAGATGTTGGATGCTTCGCTCTGCTCGGCATGACAGTCGATCAAATTTGCGCTGCTGATTAGCCTCGAAGTGGGGAGACTTGCATGTTGATATTATCCAATGAGGATATCGAGAAGATTCTGCCGGTGGGAACTTGCATCGACGTGCTCGAAGAAGCTTATCGCGATCTTGGCAACGGCATGGCGGCGACCGTGCCGCGCTACGACGTTTTCAGTCCGACCAAACCCAACGAATTCTACGAATACAAAACGATGAGCGGCGTGTTACCGGGGCGCAACATCGCCGCGCTGCGCCTCAATTCCAGCGTCGTCAAATGGTATGAAAAAGCCGGCGGCATCCGCAAAGACAAGTTGCCGGTGGCGGGCGGCGATAAATATGTCGGGCTTGTCATGCTGTTCAGCACCGAGACCGGCGAGCCGCTGGCGATTTTTCCCGACGGCTACGTGCAGAAATTGCGTGTCGCCGGCGCCAGCGCTATCGCTGCGCGGTATCTCGCGCGCAAGGATGCCAAGACCATGGCTTTGCTCGGCGCCGGCTGGCAGGCGAGCGCACATCTGGTGACGATGTCATTGATTCGGGACTTGAAGCAGGTGAAGGTTTTCAGTCCGACGCCCGAGTCGCGGCGCCGCTTCGTTGAGGAATGGTCGGGCAAGGTTTCGGCGCGGTTGAGTGAGAGCGGCAGCGCCGCCGAAGCGATAGAGGGCGCGGACATGGTAATTTGCACGACCAATTCGATCTCCGCGCTGTTCGACGGCGAGATCCTCCAACCGGGAATGCACGTGTCATGCGTCAAGCCTTGCGAGCTCGATGTGAGAACCTACCAGCGAGCCGATCCGTTGATAATACACTGGCGTGAAGCAAAGCCGTTCCAGATCGCCATCGGTGTCGACCGCCAAACGATCCCCGATATAGCGGAGGGCTGGCAGCACCCGATCACGCGCGAGGATTGCGCGATCTGGGAATTTCCGATTCTGTCGGAACTGGTCAACGGCCAGCATCCCGGTCGAACGAAAGAAGACTCGGTCAGTTGTTTTTGCAATAACGTGGGGCTGGGCTTGCAGTTCGCGGCGGTCGGCAGCGAAGTTTTGGCCCGTGCGCGCGAGGCGCGGGTGGGGCGCGAGATTCCGACGGATTGGTTTCTTGAGGATGTGCATCCATAAAAGTGGTTCAAGGTTCAAGAGTTCAAGGTTCCAGGCCGGAAATATGAAAGTGATCCGTTTTGCTCTTTTGCTCTGGCTTGGAGTCTTCTATCGTTCTGTCGAAGCTCAAACGACTAAGCTCAAAGTCGCCTATCCGACCACCGTGGGTTCGATGGCGGTTCTGTGGATGACGAAAGAGGCGAAGCTGTTCGAGAAGCACGGGCTGGAAGTCGAGCTGATTTACGTCGCCGGCAGCTCGCGCGTGGTGCAGGCGATGTTGGCGAAGGATATTCCACTGTCGGAAATCGCCATTCCCGCAGTGATCCAGGCCAATCTCGCGGGCGCCGATCTGGTCATGCTTGCCGGCCCGAATCACAAGCCCGGGCAAAAGATCATGGTGAAGCCCGAGATCAAAAGGCGCGAGGATCTCAAAGGCAAAAAGATCGGCATCACGCGCTTCGGCACCTCGGACGATTTTTTGCTGCGCTATGTTTTGGGCCAATGGAATCTCCAGCCCGACCGCGATGTGGCATTGATCCAGATGGGCGGCTCGCAGGAGACGCTCGCCGGCATCGCTTCGCGCGCCGTCGACGGCGGCATGCTTTCTTCTCCGCTGCATCTACAAGCGGCGAAACTTGGTTACAATCTGTTAGCCGATCTGAGCGCCATCGGCGTCGACTATCAGGGCGCCGGAGTTGTCACAACGAAAACTTATATGCGCGAGTCGCCGGATGTCGTGCGGCGTTATTTGCGTGCCTATGTAGAAGGACTGCACCGCTTTAAAACCGACAAGAGTTTTGCCGTCAAAGTGATCGGCAAGTACGCGCGCATCACCGATCGGGAAGCGCTGGAAGAAACCTACCAGCACTATGCGGTTAAGGTGATGCCGAGAGTTCCCTATCCGACGATCAA
>CAMLCX010000094.1 GCA_946478635.1 uncultured Pseudomonadota bacterium | reverse complement strand
TAACCCATGGCACGGGCGGCGGTGAGCATTTGATTTGCGACCGCTGTAGTCGGCAACGGCACATCGAGCTGGACGCCCATTTCCAAAGCTAACATCACATCTTTCTGCGCCATATTGACGTCGAACCAGGCTTCCTCGGGCATTTTCAACACGAACGGTCCGCGGTATTTGACCATCGGCGAGGCCATCACGCTATTGAGCAGAACTTCCACGGCGGTTTCGCGCGGGATGCCGCTTTTTTCCGCGAGCAGCACCCCTTCGCTGAAGGCGAGCATCTGCACGGCGAGGCTCAAGTTCGTCGCGATCTTCATCGACACGGCCAGACCGTTGGCGCCGACGTGGGTCGCCTTCGGACCGATGGCGCGAAGGATCGGCAAGACTCTATCAAAGGTTTCTCGTTTACCGCCCACCATAAAAGAAAGTTTGCCTTCTTCGACGGTGATCTGGCTGCCGGATACCGGAGCGTCGAGCATCTCGGCGCCCCTGGCTTCGACTTGGCGCGCGGTCGCGCGGATGGCCGAAGGACTTACAGTGCTCATGTCGACATAAATTTTTCCCGCCGCGAGGCCGGCGAGAATCCCGTCCGGTCCTTCGGTGACGGCGCGCAACGCTTCGCTATTGGTGACCATGGAGAAAACGAAGTCGCCGGCCTGCGCCGCTGCGCGCGGCGATTCAGCCCACTTCATGCCCAGGTCGAGCAGCCACTGGGCCTTCGATTTGGTGCGGTTGTAACCGCTGACACTGTGACCGGCATCGAGCAGCCGTTTCACCATCCGACTGCCCATGGCGCCAAGGCCGACAAAACCGAGATTCGCCGTAAATACCTCCCGTTCCGGTCGATGCGGTTGGACCCTTACCTACCCCAATTCACCACTGTTCACAAGGTTATTTGCCGCGCTGAAATCTTCTCGCGAGCGTTCGAGTGCAAAAAATTTTTCCGGCAAGTACGCGCATGGTCCTTAGCGACGGAGAAGCGAGAATTGTGCTGCGGCGAGCGCGTTAGGCGCGGGTATTCTCCCGGGCGAAGCGTTGAGCTATACAAATTTGGCTGAGTGAAGCGTCGAATGGTGCGCAAAACAGGGCGAATTTACAGCTCGTGATGACTGTCGAACGCGACAACGCGGTTCATCGGCAGGCGAGCGAGAATTTCCATTAGCGTTTCATACCTAGCGGGCTTGGTGAGATGGGCGTCAAAGCCGGCTTCCTTAGAACGTTGCCGGTCGACCTGTTGTCCCCAGCCCGAAAGCGCGATCAAAAACACATTTTTTCCCCAGGGTTGCTCGCGAATCACACGGGCGACATCGAAGCCGTCTAGTCCAGGCATAGCAATATCGAGCACCGCGACATCAGGGCGAAATTCCGCGGCAGTTTCCACAGCCTCGATGCCATCCTGGGCAACTTTCACCTCGTTGCCGTCCTGACGCAGCAGCCGGGCGAGGATGGCTGCCGATTGAGGAAAGTCGTCCGCAACCAGAATACGGCGGCAACGGCTCGCCGTAACCGGAACGGCGTCGTCGGTGTTGGTGTGGTCGCTCATCAGCGTCACGGGCAGCACCGGTAAGTGGACGATAAACTCGCTGCCGCGGCTTACGCCATCGCTCCGTACCTCGACTTTTCCACCATGCATTTCGACCAGCCGGTGTACGAGCGTGAGGCCAAGCCCGAGACCGCCCTCGGAACGAGTGAAAGATCGGTCGACTTGGTAAAAAAGTTCAAATAAGTGCGGCAGGTTCTCCGGCGCGATGCCGATGCCGCTGTCTTTTATCCGTATCACAACAGTATCGCCTGCTTGTTCTACGTTTAGCCAAATATGTCCCGGATCAGACGTATACTTGGCGGCGTTATTAAGCAGGTTCATAAAAACCTGCGTCAACCGAACTCGGTCGGCTTCCACGTAAATGGAATCCTGCGACATCGTAACGGTCAGCTCATGTTGTCTTTGGTCAATGAGCGGGCGGCTCGATTCGACCGCGGCGCGAATGACATCCGCCAGACTCACCGTTTCTTTTTGCAGCACAAGTTTGTCCCGGGTAATGCGGCTAACATCGAACAAATCATCGGTCAAGCGGGTGAGGTAGCTCACTTGCCGCTCGATGATATCCTGTCCCCATCGAGGGTCGGTTTCGGGAGCACCGGGGGTTTTTTTCAGAGTGATCACGTTACGGACGAGGGACAAAGGATTTCGCAGCTCGTGGGCCAGGGTCGCTAAAAACTCGTCCTTGCGCCGATCCGCGTCGCGCAACGCGGCATCGCTTTCGCGTAACACGTTGTCCAGGCGCAAACGCTCGACCGCCAGCCAGGTGCGCTCTGCGACGATGTTGACCAAGGTGATTTCTCGTTCGGTCCATTCGTGGGCTTCGCTGCTGGCGACGACCAGGGCGGAAACCAGCGCGCCGTCTCGGAGCAAAGGCGTGATCACCAAGCTCCGCACACTTGACTCGTGCAAGGCCGCGAAGTTTTTTGCCACGCGCTCATCGATGCCAGTGTCGGCAATCGCAGTAATTTGCCCGGATTCTGCTGCGTTGAGAATGGCCGGGCTTGCTGCGCTTAGTGAAAAATTGCCGACCAGCGAATGCAAGTGCGGGTGATAATCTCTTTGGACAGCAATACGATCGTGTTCAGCGTCGATTTCGAGGAAGCCGCAGCGGCTTGCCTTGAGATGCTCGCCGAGCGCCACCGCCACCGCCCAAAGCAATTCGTCCGCGTTGGCTGAAAAGCGAATGCCTTCGCCGAGATCGAGCAGAAAAAGCGTGTCCGCTTCGGCTTGCTTGCGCCGGGTAATATCCCGAACGGCGACGTTTACCCCGAGCAACTGGCCAGTCTCCGTATGAACGGGATAGTAGCTGCAGAGTCCGATGCGGCGATCCAACGGGTGGCTGGGATTGCCGGACTGAACTTCTTCATCGATCACCGGTTGGCCGGTATCAATGACACGCCGGTAATGAGCTTCGACGCTATCGGCGAGCTCCGGCACGGCTTCCCGCACGGTTTTGCCGATAAAAAATTCCGGCGAGTGCCCGTTCATTTCCGCCAGTGCATTATTGATCGAGACGTAGTGAAGCTCCCGATCGACAAAACAGAGACCGACCGGAGCGGAAGCATAGATTGTTTTCAGATGCGCAAGCCGCTCATTGGCAACGCGCTCGTTTTCGCGCATCTCCTCCTGAGCGTGCCGGTGGCGCAAGCTTAGGATTGTCACCGTCCATATCAACAGCAAGGAAAGTCCATAATTAAAAATATAAACCCAGCCGGCTACACCCGGGACAGCCGCCGCCCAGAAGTAATGTACGATCATCAGCAGCGTAGCCGTCGAAGCCGCGACCAATTTCTCGCGCGTTCCAGGCAGCGCGACGACGAGCACCAGCCCGGCAACGTAACAAAACGGCAAGGCCAGGCCGGCGGGAGCCCATAGGTCTGCCGTAAAGATCACGACTAAAAGCGACGGGACCGATAGCCACAACAGCCGTCGAAACGTGTCGAGTCCTGATCGCGCCGGCTTCACCGGCGATCGATTATGGGCGCTTGTAGACATGTCTAGGAGATCGTTCACGGCTTATTACAACCCCAGGCGATTACGAAAAGAATCTTAAGTGTAGCAAACCCTGTTGGCGCGATACAAGGCCGATTTGACGCCTCCGCCAAGTCCAACTTTTACAGGCGATGAATCTTTAGCGCGCGGCCCTGGCTTGACAAGCTGCGCCACGCGGTCAATAGATGACAAGAGGTAAAAACTGGGAGCATTCCATGGCGAGCAAGACCGAGTATTATCGAGATTTTCGTGAGCATCTCAAAGTGCTTGAAGAGCGCGGCAAGTTGCTTCGTATCAAGCGGGAAATCAACAAGGACACCGAGCTGATGCCCCTGGTGCGCTGGCAATTCCGCGGTCTCGATGAGGGCCAGCGCAAGGCTTTTATGTTCGAGAATGTGGTCGACACCAAAGGCCGGCGCTACAGCATGCCTGTTACTGTGGGGACCTTGGCGGCGACCACGGAAATATACGCCATCGGCATGATGTGCGAGCCGGACCAGATTCACGAACGCTGGGCGAAGGCGCAACTCAACCCCATCGAACCGGTTCAAGTTCAATCGGCAGCGGTTCATGAGGTGGTTTGGCAGGGAGCGGATCTTTTGAACGGACACGGTTTAGACATGATTCCAGTGCCGATTTCCACTCCAGGGTTCGACAACGCGCCGTATCTTACTTCCGCCAATTGGATCACCAAAGACCTCGAAACCGGCATTTACAACATCGGCAATTACCGCAGCCAGATTAAGTCTTCCAATCGCACCGGCGGATTTTTTACTTCGCAGCATATGGGGCAGCACTGGCGGAAATGCAAAGCCAAAGGAAAGCGACTCGAAGCGTGCATTGCCATCGGTGTGGTACCGAGCATCGCGTATTCCGCCACAGCAAAAATTCCCTATGATTTTGACGAGTATCGACTGGCCGGCGGTCTGGCCGGGGCGCCCATCGAGGTCGTCCAAGCCAAAACCGTCGATCTGCTCGTACCGGCTACCGCTGAAATCCTTATTGAAGGAACCATTGCCACCGACGTGGTGGAGCCCGAGGGACCGTTCGGCGAATATCCCGGTTACATGGGGCACAGAAGCATGTCGCCGTTCCTCGAAGTCAGTTGCATCACCCACCGGCGCGACGCCATCTACACGGCGCTGATGAGCCAATTTCCGCCGAGCGAGTCGAGCAAAATCAAACACACCGGCACGGAGAAAATCATCTTCAAGTTTTTGCGCCACGACAGCGGTAACGCAGCCGTGATCGACGTCGCGCTGCATGATGAAGTCAGCGGCAGCGGCCAGGCCTACTGTGTCATCAAGATGCGCAACGCCAGCAAAGCCGACGCCTGGCGCGCCTTGAACGCCTCGGCGGGTTTCAGCGGAAGTTACGCCAAAGTGTGCATCGCAGTGGACGAAGACGTCGATATTCACGATCCCGCCATGATCAATTGGGCAATCTGTTACAGTATGCGCCCGGACGAAGACGTGGCGATTGCAAAAGGAAAACCCCCCGGTCTCGATCCATCGACGTACCCGCCGGGAATGGAGAGTGAAGAAAAGCGGCCGGGTTCGACGTCAGCGCTGCTGATCAACGCGGTGCGGCCGTGGCCTTATACGCCGGTGTCGCTGCCGAAAAAAGAATTTATGGAGCGTTCCAAGCAAATTTGGGAAGAACTCGAATTGCCGCCGCTCAAACCGCGGATGCCTTGGTACGGTTATAGTCTTGGCGCCTGGAGCGAGCAGGACGAAGAAGAAGCGTCCCAAGCTGTGAAAGGCAATTATTTCGCCACCGGCACGAAACAGGCAGGACAGAGGAAGAAGACATAGCGCGAACGGAGAATTATATCACAGGGTCTTGCATCAAAAGAGCCCTGGGATCCAGCGTTTTACGCTCGCCAAATAATTCACGTAGGGTGGCCCGAGCCGGTCAATCAATTTTGCCTCATCGCCGAGCACGCGGGTGTGAAACCAGACGGAGACAGCGACAGTGATAAACGCGGCGAGCCAGGATTTCAACGTTAGCGTTAGGCCGGTCAGAAAGATGACATGGCCGAGGTACATGGGGTTGCGAGTGTAGGCGTACGGCCCGCTGACAACAAGTCTCTCCGGCGGTGTTTCCAAGCCTGGCCCGCCGCCGCCCTGTTTGATGCGGTAAAGACCGCAGAGACGATACTGGAGATAGCCCCACAACATGAGCGGCAAGAACCGATAGTCGAACACCAACGTTCCGCCGCGAAAAACCAATTCCCAGGCAATCGTCATCACGGGATAAACAACGAAGGTCCGAACCGGCGTGCGGCTCAAGAATCTCATTAGATATCTTCCTTCTGCTCAAGCTCTCTCAGATGTCATTTGATCTAACTTACGTTCTCGTCGGCGCCGCGCTCTTGCTCGCCGCTTTTGTCAAAGGCGCCACCGGTCTCGGGTTTCCCCTTATCGCGACGCCGACAATCGCGCTGCTTTTGGATATCCGCACCGCAGTGACCGTGCTGATTCTACCGAACCTGTTCATGGATTCCGCGCAGGTGATTCGCGACGGCTTTCCATACGAAGTTTTCCGGCGATTCTCAAGCTTGATTTTACCGACAATCATCGGCGTGTTTCTCGGCACGATGGCTTTGGTGAATACGCCCCTGTGGATCTTGAATTTTTGTCTCGGCGTGATGGTGATCCTCTTCGTTCTATCGAATCTCCTCAAGGTCGATTTCACTATTTCGCCGCGCCGGGAGAAAGTTCTGTCTCCGATATTTGGCTTTGTGAGCGGCTTCTTGAACGGTTTGACCAACGCTGCGGGACCGACGCTGGCGATTTATCTTTACAGTCTCAAATTAGACAAGCGCACTTTCGTGAAATCGCTCGCCACCGTTTTTGTCATCACTAAACTCAGCCAGTTGGTGGCGATCTCGACGTGGAATTTATTCAATTGGGATACCATCACTTTGTCGATACAGGTACTGCTGTTCACCCTGGCGGGATTTTTTGCCGGCATCAAGGCCCAAGATCGAGTGAACCAGAGGAACTTCAACCGTGGCCTGCTCGCGCTGCTGTGCGTGATCGGCGTGCTCTTGCTGCTGCGAGCGCTGACGCAGGATGCCTGAGGCGAGCGTCATGGCCAGACGGTTTTCGCGAGGTTGACCACAAGCTCGAGCTTTCGCCTTTGATCCTGCGGAGAAATGCGGTTGCCGATAATCGACGAAGCAAATCCGCACTGGGGGCTGAGTCCCAAGCGTTCCATTGAAACATACCGGGCGGCCTCGGTAATCCGCCGGGTCAACACTTCCATCGGTTCGAGACCGGGCTGTTTCGTCGTTACCAGCCCCAGAACAACAAATTTATCTTGCGGGATATCCCTCAATGGCTCGAACGAGCCGGACCGGGCATCATCATACTCCAGGAGCAGTCGCTGGGCATCGATGCGCCGAAACAATTCGCGGGCAATCACTTCGTAACCCCCTTGGGACAGCCACCGGCTGCCCTGGTTGCCACGTCAAACGTGAAAGCCGAAGGTCACGTCGGGAAAGCCCTTCATCACCGCATTGTCGAGATCGATGCCAAGGGAAAGCCACTTGGCAAAACTCCAGCCGAGCCCTTCATAGAAGCTCCGTGTCGCGGGATCGAGTAGCAACCCATAATGCGGCGCGTCGATTTGAATATACAAAGCTCCCAGTCGGACAAGCTCGAGGACTTCCTCGCGAAGGATCTGAACGATGTCCGATAGAAAGGCGTCGAGTGTTGGATAGGCATCGCGCGAATATTTCGGCGACCAAAAATTCGACCACAGGCCTGGGCTCGGAATGGTAATCTTGGGGATCCGATTGGTTTTGCTCTTGAGATAAGAAAATTCATCCGCCGAGAGATAGCGATTGCGCTTGAGTTTGGCGACCGCGCCGAGGCGCCGCGGCCGGCGTTTTCTCTGCACGCCCTCGACATCGCGCCACTCTCCCCAGAGAAATGCATCGAGATCATGCTTGCCAAAGCCGCTGACGGCCGCGGTCATTTGACTCTGAAATGACTGCCGGCGCATCTCGCCGTCGGTGATGATCTCCAGACCGACGCTTTCCTGTAAAGCGATCGCCTCGTCAACCGCGCGATCCTCGATTACTTTGAATTGAGCCGCAGAAATGGCTCCGGCGTCGAGCTGCTTTTGGGCCGCAAGCAACCCTGCTGGACGAAGCAGGCTGCCGACAACATCGGCGTGGGCCGTGATCATGGTTTTCTAGTGAGACACGATGATTGTTTCATTCCGACCCCAGCTAGCAGGTGGAAAAGCTTCCTTGATTTTCGCTCTTTCTCCGGCCGATTGCATAATATCATGGGAATTTCGGCTGATAGAGTCATGATCGATCCAGCTTTTAACGGAGAAGTGTTCAATACGGCCGTCGCCGACGCGCCGGAGCGCAAACAAGAATATGCGCAAGGAAGGTACCCGTTCGATGCGCCCAATTCTGAGACGACCGTGGCCGTGAAAGTCACGGACATGCTCGGCGGCGAAGTTTTAGGGACGGCGCCCCATGAAACACGCATTGCGCATCTTTTCGGTGGCTACCGGCGCGTTGCGCTTCAATCGATGCTACGGTTGTGGCGTCTGCGGATGGAGAAGGCCGATGGTCGAGATTAACTTTCCTCTTCGTCCCACGGCAGCGCCGGAAGTTTGTCGAGACCTTTAACGAAGCGCTCTAGGTTGAAAGGCTCCTGCTTTTTCAGCACGTCGAAGATTTCGGCTGAGACCACGCAGGCGATCAAGCGCTTTGCTTCATTTTCAGAAATACCAGCGGCGATGAGACGTTTGAAGGTCTGTTGCGTCTGTTGCCGCGGAGCTGGTTATCCACGACTTTCATAATCGCGGCATTCAAAACTGGGTCGGTCTTGGGCGCGCTCACGTTGAAAGTCTCCGATGATGCTTACAGCGCCGGCGCGTAGAGGTTGTCCGGCAGGCCGCGGATGTAATCGACCGTCTCTTTGAGCGAAATCACGTCGGCGTATTTCATCGCCATGTCGAAAAGGTTGATCTTGTGCGACGCCTGCCCGCGGTCGAAGACGCATTCCTCTACGACGGAAACTCTCATATTGTAGGAAAACGCATCGATGACGCTCGCGCGCACGCAGCCGCTGGTGGTCGTCCCAGTGACAATCAGCGTGTCCGCGTGCACCTCATTGAGCATGCTCATGAGCGGTGTGCCGAAGAACGCGCTTGGTTTCTGCTTGTGCACGACGATATCGCCGGCTTGCGGCGCGATTTCCTCGACGATCTGATTGGCTTTCTCCCACTGCTCGGTCATGTCTTCGGTGGTGCGATTGCTTTTGGCCGCCCAGCCGCCGACTAAAACAGTCGAATTGGCGCGATTCTCCTCGGCGGTGGTGTAAAAAGTAGGCAAATGTTTTTTCCGCGCTTCGGCGAGCAGCTCACGGATTTTATAAACCCCGTCCCAGCCTTCCTCGCCGCAGCTGGTGCGGAAGCGTTTCACCGATTGTAAAATCGGTTCGGGCTTATCGCCGGTAAAATTGTAATTGACATCGATGATGAGCAACACCGGTCGCTGGCCAAAGCCGGCTTTTTTGCCAAATCCGGATAACGCGAAAACTTCTTTATCGCGCGCGGTCAGAATGTCATCCCAGTTTGCCATGGAACTACCCCCAAGGATTCACGCAGTGATGGCGAATATTCATAACAAACGTCCGATGATGTCAAGCCGCAAGACAAGGACATTGCTTTTGGCTGGCTCTAAGAAAACGAATCACTTATAACGATGGAGTCGGCAAGACTAATGATAAGGCGGAAGAGGATGAAGCAGATTCTGAAGGGGTTGATGTTTAGTTCACTGTTGCTCCTGGCGACCGGCTGCGGTTCATCGGTGGCGGTCTGGACCGACGGCGAAGTGCCGTTCGTCAGATCGACGCCGGAAGTTATCGATCGCATGCTCGAGATGGCGCGGGTTAAAAAAGGCGACGTGGTTTACGATATCGGCAGCGGCGACGGCGCGATTATAATTAGAGCCGCAAAAATATACGGCGTGAAGGGTATTGGCATAGAGATCGACCAGGAACTCGTAGCGAAGGCGCGGCAAATTGCCGTTCGCGAAAAAGTCGAGCATCTCGTCGAATTCCGCGCCGAGGACGCATTTACCGTGGATGTGTCGCCCGCGAATGTGGTGACGCTTTACATGCTGCCGGAGTTCAACGCCAAACTCAGGCCGATGCTGGAGCGCCAATTAAGGCCGGGGACGCGCGTGGTTTCGCATGATTATCCGATTGAAGGTTGGGTTCCCGATCGCGTCGAGCGCGTGCCGGGGACCTTCGTCCACGATCACACGGTGATGTTATTTGAAATTCGCTGAGGCGTTCGACCCCTCACCCTAACGTCTCTCCCAGAGGGAGAGGGTAATTCGCGCGTGCAGCTTCGCTGCTGCAATTCAGAGAACAGGTAAGCCATAGAAACGCATCGGATTTGATTCCAAAATTTTGGACTTTGCGATCTCGCTGATATCAGGTCTTTCCTGCAGCATCCGTGCGGCGAAGCGCTCGCGGTCGCCGTGCGGCATGTCGGAGCCAAACAGGATCTGACCGTCGCCCACCAGGTCCAAGACTTGTGGCAGCAAAACATCCTCGACTTCGGCGCTAAAATAAAGATTGCCCTTTTTGATGTATTCCATGGGCGCTAGCTTCTCGATCGGCGCCGTGCGCGAAACGATGTTCGCCAGATTTTTGGCGGAGTGCTGATAGCGATGATGCAGTCTTTCGAGAATGAAGTGAACCCAGAGACAGCCGGCTTCGAGAAATACAACTCGTAGGCTGGAAAAGCGGTCGAAGACCCCGCCGCTTATCATTGAGACCATGCCCATCAATACCGGCATCGAGAACGCGATCACGCCGGAGGGATAAATGTGGGAATATAAATTATTGATCGCAGGACAGGCCCAACCGACGTGGACCGCCAAGGGCAAACCGGATTCCGCCATCGCTTCATAAAACGGCAGGAGACTCGGATCATCGAGCAAGCGGTCTCCGGCCGTACCCAAGATCATCATGCCGACTGCGCCGAGTTTTTTTGCTTCCTTGACCTGCTTCACGGACGCGGGAATGTCGTCGAGATTGACCACTCCGACCCATTTGAGACGATCCTGCCCCGATAGAATATCGCCTAGCCAACGGTTATATGCGTCGCACATCGCCGTGACATACGCCGGGTTGCAGCTAAGCGGATAGGCCAGGAAGAGGGTCGGATAGAGCACCTGGAGTGCAATACCTTCCTCGTCCATGATTTGCAGCCGCTCGTGCAAATTCGTGAGCTCCATGCTCGCCACCGTGTCGGGCTTGCGCAGCGCATGGCGCACCGGTTTCCCCTGATAGCTGACGGGAGTGCCGAGATTGTTGCAGCCGCGGCCGACCCGGCGCGGGAAGAGCTGCTCATCGATCATCCAATAGGCAAGTCCTTCTTCATTGCCGGCGATGACCTGAGGGCGCTGACCGCGAAAGGCAGGATCGAAATATTTGTCGCTGAATGTTATCGGGTTCTCTTCGACATGGCCGTCGGCGTCGATGACTTTCAATTGGGCAATCCTCCATCCCCTTGGCTTTAACTTGCTTATAACAAGCGTTTCATTCGGGATTCAACGGGCGAAGCGAACGGTCCGAGGATGTTCCGCGGAAACTATTGATAGAGCGAGTCGATAAAGCCGCTCGACTGTATTTGGCGCACAAAAGAATCGTCGAAGAACTTTCGCGGATCGGCGTCTTTGGCTTTGGGAATTCTGCCCGCCAAATCCTCGAGCACGGACTTCATCGCCTCCGCCGTGGTGAGCGGCACCCGCAGCATATGCTTCTGCACGTCGATGTCGTAGGCCTCCGCGAGGGCCGCCGGGTTGGTGGTGCGCAGATATTTGCCCATGACCTTGAGAGCGAAATTCTTATCCCGTTTCGCGCGAGCGATGGCTTCGGTTTGCGCCATCATATAGCGCCGCACTAAATCGGCATCGTCGCGAATCAAACGCCCGCGTGTCGTCATGCCCGTAAAGGCATAGGGAATTCCCAGTGACGCGACCTGGAGCAGCACCCGGTGGCCGAGTTTTAGCGCCTGCGTGATTGCCGGATACGAAAGAATGCCGGCTTGGATGCGATTGGTTTGCAGAGCCGTGACCATGGACTCCATGCCGCCGACCTGGACGATCGCGACATCTCTTTCCGGCGCAAGCCCGAAATGGCGCAGTGCCAGGCGCGCGCCGACATCGATCGAAGTGCCAAACCGGGTGATGCCGAGCGATTTGCCTTTAAGTTGCTCGGGCTTTTCGATCTCCGGACGCACCATCAAGCTCTGCACCAGTGAATCCAGCGTTGTGCCGACAACCGTCACGTCTGCGCCGCCGAGCGCCGCGCTCGCCGTTGTGCCACCGGAGATTTGTAGGAACTGCACTTCGCCGGCAATGAGAGCGTTCATGCCTTCCACGCCAGTCGGCGTGGCGATCACTTCGACGTCCAAACCATGCTTGTTAAAAATACCCGCTTCACGCGCGATCCACGGCGGGCACATCACCGAGGACAACGACGTGAAAGCCATGCGCACTTTGCGCGTTACTGGCGCATCGGCGCCGCGGGAAAGATCCAACGGCCAGTTAACCGCGCTCCATGAGAGCACAAAACCCAAGATCAGCCGAAACGGCCTCATTGCCAGCCGTAAAAGCGCTTGGCGTTCTCGCCTAAAACCTTATTTTTGGCTGACTCGGAAATATCTTTGCGGCCGCGAATGGTCGAAACCACATGGGGGAAGATACCGTCCCAATGGGGATAGTCGGAGGCAAAAATGATTTTGTCCTCGCCGATTCGTTCGATGACGTAAGGCAACGTTTCTTCTTCAGGTTCCATGGCAAAGAACCAATTGCCGCGCTTGATATATTCGCTCGGTTTGTTTTTGCAGAGCGGCGCTTCGACCTTGCCTCGCTTTTCCCATTCTTCATCCATGCGTTCCATCCAATAGGGCACCCAGCCAACGCCGCATTCGAGAAAAGCGACGCGCAGCTTGGGAAAGCGTTCGGCAACGCCGCCGTACATCAGTCCCGCGAACTGAATGAACGTTTCCACCGGCCGGCCGATGGTGTGCATGAAGATAAAACTATCGAAGCGGATCTCGCC
>CAMLCX010000093.1 GCA_946478635.1 uncultured Pseudomonadota bacterium | reverse complement strand
GAGTTTAGGCTCCGTCATCCAAGAAATTTAGGTCACTGCTGTTTGTCCGATTGCAGCGCATCGAGCGCTTGTTGCACCAGCTTTCGCCGGAGCTCTTTTTCTTCGGCTGGCGGAAGCTTGGCGTCGCCGGTCACGTGAACGATTCCAGTTCCTAAGACGACACGATTCGAGCCGACCATTTTAGCGATGGGCAAGGCCGAAGTGATTTGAACGACGGGAATGCCGGCTTTTTCGAGTTCGGTGGTGATCGCAGCGCCGCTGCGTGTGCTCGTACCTCACGTGGACGTGAGGATGACTGCGTCGACGCCGTCTCGTTTGATCTTTTCCGCGATTTCCCTGCCGAGACGGCGGGTGTTGGAAAGCGGATTGGAACGGCCGCAGGTGGAAATGAATTCGTCGTGCAGCTTGCCAATGACGCCGTTTTTTTCCATCTCGCGCATGGCGTCGAGCGGAACCAGCCGATCCGGATCTTGCTGAACAAATCTCGTGTCGTAACCGCCATGAGAAACTTCGTACTCTTCGCTGCGCAACTCGTCGCGGCCCGCGATGTTGTAAGCTCCCCAGCGCGTCGCCGCGGTCCCTTCGATCCGATCCGGATTGCCTTTCGGAACCAGGCCGCCGTCGGTGATCAACATTACCCTGGCTTTCGATAGATCGTTTATAGCCGCCGGCATGGGTACCGGTACAAAAGCTGTCGCCGGCATCTCGGACTCGAACGGTTTCCCGTTCATTTTTTCCAGGAGCATATCGACAAGCCGGGTGGCGGCGGTTTTGTCGACAAGTTGATCGTGCAGCCAACCGCGCGGCAAATAACCTTCTTCAACGGGCGGGCCGATGACTTCTTTGGCGGCGAGTTTTTTGCCGAGACTTGCCATCTTCACCAGGACATCACGCATTTTGGCGATGCTGGTGCCGGAGTCGACGATGTAAAGTTTTTCCCGGAAGAGATCTACGCCGGGATTTTCTGCGTTCATCGCCGTGATGGCGGGAATGCCCAGCTCGGTTTGCACCGCGCTGCAAAGGGCTCCGGCTGCCATGCCGTAACGGCCGGCATCGAAGCAGGGTCCGGCGACAAAAAGATCCGCTCCGGCGGCGCGTACTTTTGTTAATGCCGCTGCCTTGACTTCCTCTTGATTTTCAACGGCATAGTTGTCGCCGCAAATAATCGTCAAAACCACGCGCGCTTCGCCACCGAGCAGGTTTTCCAGCAGCTTGCCGGGTCCGACGGCATCCTCGCGTATTTCGAATCCTGAGCCTGCCTGCTCTTCGGCACCGATGCCGCCGAAAAATTGATTTAGATAGTGGACGACGCGCATGTAAAACTCCTCAAGCGAGGCACGAGGCGAGAGGCAAAAGGCGCGAGTTGGAAGTCGTACTCATGCCTCGAGCCTTTCGCCTCTCGCCTCTAGTAAACCATTGCCCGCATCTTCGATGCGCCTTGTTGATTGGTGACGCCGACGATGTTGGAGGCGTCGATGGTCATTGGACCCGTCATTAGTTTAGTAAATTCCGGCGTCGCCGCGATGACCCGATTAACTTTCGGCACTTCCCAATGGGTGCCGTTGCCGCCGTTGTAGACGATGGCGTTGACTTCCGGAACGTTGAAAAGAAGCGCCGATTCGACACGCCGGTCGCGCGAAACGTCGGACACCATGACCGACGTTTTTATTCCCATGCCTTCGAGCAAACGAGCGGTTTCCGCGAGGTCGGCGTGGGGTAAACCGCCGCCGTATTTGGACAGCACGGCACCTTCGGCTTGGAGGTTCCATTTGACCAGACTGGCGGCCGCCTTGCAGTGACGCTCGCGATCGAAGTTGTCCGATCCCGCGATGGTAGCAAGGGTCCCGACGAAATTGATCTGGCGCGCGTGATGGCGGCGATAAAGGTCGAGTATGATCGGATGGTTCTGATAAAAGTATGTTTCGGTGCCGCCAAACCAGGAATGGAGAGATGGCACGATGGCGCCATCGAGCCATTCGTCGGGATGGAGCATGACCGGCAGCATGCCGTCCGTGTTGGCCCCGTAGAGGATGGGCTCGTCTACCTCCGGTTTTCGCTGGCGCGAAAAAATTTGCCCAACGTAGGCGATGCGCGGCAGACCGCCGCGATCGGTGATTGCCGGACCGATTGCATCAAATTGCTGCACCGATTGGGGCGACTCGGTCAGAGCGACCCGTGCAAGCGCCACCGCGACCCGGATCCCGGCGATGCGGTAAGCTTTTTCGACCGCCTGGCGCGTCAACCCAGCCTTTGTACGTGGGATCAAAAGCAGGTGCGTGAGGGAGGAGTACGCGCTGGCCTCGGCCGGTGCGCCGCTCATTTCGAGAACGCGGCCTGTGGCGCTTCGTGTAAGGTCGGGCGAAATCTCGGCGAGGACCGATACCGCCGCGCCGCTTAGAACATGGGTTGTGCCGATTCCCGCGGTCACAGGCGCGCCTAAAATGCCGGGGAAATCGGCGCCTGATCCGGGTTCCTTGGCGCGCGGTTCGATGACGTCGAAGATCGGTCCGGCTCGGCAGCTCTCGCCGGGGCGGACAATTTCGAAAGCGACGCTCGTGATCGATTCATCAGCGAGCACCACTCGTCGAACCTCGGCCTGATCGACCATCAAGAGTGTACCCTCGAGCCGCGCCGGAGCGCCAAACTCAACGTCTGTGACTAGGTGATTTGCGAGTGTCAGCTGCATTATTGGTTCCTTAGATAAAAGAGCCGCCGATAGGCGAACTGTAGTTCTGCACCATGATCGATGTCAATTCCTTTCCCCTTGAGGGGGAAAGATTAGGATAGGGGTGCTGTGCGTTTATTGAGATGGAGGGTGCCCCTTCCTCAGTCCTTCCTGTCGAGGGGAAGCAAATCAGATCAGTAAGGAGCCTGTTCGCGTCATTGACTTGTAGCTGTTACCAATTCAGTTCAAAATCACTGAATGATTCGCTTGTCGCCAAATCCAAATCGCGCCGAACTTATCCACTGGTTCGAGTGGGAAGAAGAAGCGTTTCGAAAAGCTCAGGAACAAGACAAACCGGTGATGCTTTTTCTTGGAGCATTTTGGTGCCGCTACTGCCAACGCATGGACGAAGAGGCCTTTTCAGACCGGGAAATCATGGCGCTGCTGAACGCCTATTTCGTCGCACTCAGGGTTGAAGATACCAAGCGTCCCGACATTGACGCGCGCTACAATCTTAACGGCTGGCCCACCATCGCGTTTCTCACACCGGCTGGGGAATTGCTCGCGGCCGTCAATTACCTTCCCACCGAAGAGTTCAAGGAAGTCTTGCTCAACGTTTATTTGAGCTATCAGCAAGCGCCGGCGCAAAACGCGCCGCCGCCACAAAACGATGAAAGCCAATTGCCCACGCCTCAACTCGCCGACGAGAGGCGGTCGCCGGAGTCGGCTTTAGATGAAGTCACCCGTACGATCATGGCGCTCGCCGACCGAGTCAACGGCGGTTATGGGCGCGGCCAGAAATTCATCAACGCCGAAGCCAACGATTTTTTGCTGGCGCGCTACGAGGTCACGCAAGATTCGGCCTATCTCGATCATGTTTGCTGGACTTTGGATCGCATGCGCGAAGGTGCGATTCACGATGTCAAGGACGGCGGATACTTCCGCACCACCACCGGCGCCGACTGGAGCCAGCCGCACCGGGAAAAGCTGTTGGCGGAACAGGCCGGTCTTTTATCGAATTGCTTGGGCGCATTTCGCCTCACAGGGCGAGCCGAATATGCCGCCATGGCCGAAGAAATAATCGGCTATCTCGACAGCAAACTTCTTGATGCGTCAAGCGGCGCGTTCTTCGGCTGCGAGGATTTTCTTCGACATGAATCGGCTGCGAGTACGTCCAGCGACGAGTTTTTCACGATCATCGATGAGTGCATTTACGCAGACGCCAACGCGGTTGCGATCGTCGCGTACCTGGAAGCCGCGGCGATTCTAAATCGGGCCGAGTGCAAAAACCGGGCGCTGCACGCTCTCGAATTTCTCTGGCACCGTTGCCGGGGCGATGATTCGGGCATGTATCACTATTTTGACGGCGCACCGCAATTACCGGGCCTGCTCAGCGATCAAGCGCAGGTGGGTATGACGCTGGTTCGCGCTTATCTAGCCACCCAAGACGGAAAGTATCTGGATCGGGCGCGTGCGCTGGCTGGGTTCATCATCGCGCATTTGGAAAATCCCGGCGGGGGCTATTTCGATGTGTCGGCAAGCGATATTGGAATTCGCAAATTTCCGCTGACGGAAATATCTCAGAATGGTATTGCCGCGTTGTTCTTTCTAAAGCTTGCCGTTGCTTTGAGCGAAGCGAAATACCGCGGCGCGGCGCGGTGGGCGTTAGATGCATTCACCGGTGATTTCACCGCGCACGGAATTCATGCCGCTCCATTCGGCCGGGCACTCAGCGAATTGTTAGATCAACGGTAAGAATCAGCCGATTCCCCACCACTCCATTGCTCCAGTACTCTATCACTCAATCCGATCAGCCTTTTATCTTCATGTCCGAGACAATGATTTCATTATTCGGGTTGCCTTTCCAGATAATGTTTCGCGCGACACCATAGATTTCCGCGAGCGTATAGAGCGGCACGACGGGAGCATCTTCCATGATGATTCGCCCAGCCTGCTGGAGCACGGCGACGCGCTTTTTATGATCGCCGGTGCGCTGCTCTTCCTCGATGAGCTTGTCAAATTCAGGATTGCTGTAGCCGGTGCGTTTGGTCACGCCGGTGTGAAAATATTGATCGTAGAATGTATCGGCGTCGTAAGCCGATCGGCCGGCGTAGTAGAAAGGCAGCTTGCCGCCGTTGACGCCGTCTCTTCCCCAGTAGATGGGATACTCCTGGGGCACAAGCTCCGCTTTGATGCCGCTCTCGCCGAGTTGGTGCGCGATGACCTGGCATACTTCCTTGCCTTTGAGATGGCGATCCGGTGCGAGATAGAGTTTCACATCCAAGCCGTTGGGAAACCCCGCTTTGGCAAGCAAGTCACGGGCTTTTTTCGGATCGGACGGATAGCGCTTGATCGTGGGATCGTAACCGATCATGTTCGGGCTTAGCGGGCCGTTCAACGCATAGCCGTTGCCTTCATAGATATGTTTCAGGATGACGTTCGGGTCGATGGAAAAATTGAACGCCTGGCGCACGAGCTTGTTGTCGAATGGCTTGTGCGTGACGTTCATGGCCAAAAAATACATGCGGTAGCCCGGCACTTTTTCGACGCGCGTGCGCGGGTGTTTGGCAACCCGCGGAATTTCTTCGATGGACAGATTGCTGATCACGTCGGTTTGTCCGGCGAGCAGGCCGGCGACGCGCGCGGATTCCTCTTTCACCGTTTTGAACAGGACCTCCTTGACGTCCGGTTTACCGCGCCAATAATCGTCATTGCGCGTCAACACCAAAAGGCCGTCGCGCTGCCAGGTAACGATCTTGTAGGGGCCGGTGCCGGTTTTATAGTTGTCGAGCTGGTTGCCATTCCTTTCCACGGCGGCTTGACTGACGATGAAACGGTTGTTCAAACGCTCGAGCAACACCGCATTGGGTCGTTTGGTCGTGATGACGACGGTGTATTCGTCCGGCGCTTCGACTCCGGTGACTTCGATGAAGTTGGAGGCTTGCAAGCTCTTGCGGTCGTTGACGATGCGGTCGAGGGTGAAAAGCACGTCCTTCGACGTGAACGGCGAGCCGTCATGAAAGCGAACTTTTTTTCTCAGGCGGAAAAGCCATTTGGTGCCTTGAAATTCCCAGGACTCGGCGAGCACGCCGACATATTCGTTGCGCGAGTAGTCCATTTCGATCAACGGTTCGATCACATGCTGCCAGATGCCGCTGATGCCGCCGCCGCTGTAGGCGTAGGGATGAAGCGAATCCAGGCCAACCCCTTGAAATACGACGACCCGGTCTCTCGACGCCGCCGACGCCATCGGCGCCAGCGACGGCGCTACGCACACGCCGAGTCCGGCGACCGTTCGTCTTAAAAAGTCTCGACGATTTATGCCATTTTCGAAATACATAAATGACCTCCCAATCAACGCCGACGCGGGCTCAGCTTAGCGGATTGTGTCGGTCGTCCGATTTCCATTTTTCTTTTCGACGCGAAAAAATTGAAGCGGGGTGATGTTCCCAGTATCCTACGCAAAGATCCTCCGAGCCGCTTATATCCGCGCTCGAGCGATCTCGTCAAGTTGTGTTTTGCCCTTGCCGATTTTCCGGGAACGATTCAAACTGATGCTGCACAATAATGCAGCAGCGGACACGCAAGAGCCGGGCGGAGCCATTTGATTCGGCGGATGTTCGTGCCCAGGAAAACCTCGGCGATCGGTTTTTCGTTCGGTTCTGATTGGAGGGAGTTACACATGGCGTACAAAGTCCGGACTCGCGACGAACATTTTCTCAGCGACGGCGGTCCGAAGCGCATCCTCGCCCTGGACGGCGGCGGTCTGAGGGGCATTGTCACGCTGTCGTTTCTCGCTGAAATCGAGAGCATTCTGCGAGAGCGTCATGGCGGAGCGGAGAGCTTTCGGCTGAGCCACTATTTCGACTTGATCGCCGGCACCTCGACCGGCTCGATTATCGCTGCGGCGCTGGCGCGCGGTATGACTGTGGCCGAGATCACCAAAAAATATCTCGAGCTGGGCCAGCGGGTGTTTCAAAAAAGCTGGTTTCGTCAGGGCTTTGTCCGGGCGCTTTACGATGAAGCCGGACTCATCGAAGAGCTGAAACAAGTGTACGGCGCCGAAACGACCATGGGCGACGCCTCGCTACAGACCGGGCTTCTCATCGTCGCCAAACGGCTCGACAGCGGCAGCACATGGCCGATCTCGAACAATCCGCGCGGAAAATACTTTGGCGTTCGTCCGGACGCCAACGTTATCGCCAATTCCGCCTATCCACTTTGGCAAGTAGTGCGGGCCTCTACTGCGGCGCCTCGTTACTTCGACCCGGAACGCATCGAGATCAGCCGCGGCAAGCCGGGTGAAAAATCCATCGTCGGGGAGTTTGTCGATGGCGGCGTCAGCCCGTTCAATAATCCCGCGCTGCAGGCAGTGATGTATGCGACATTGAGCGGCTATGGTATCGGCTGGCCTCGCGGCGCGGATAGATTACTGGTTATCTCGGTCGGCACGGGATCGCGTGATCTGAAGATCGCGCCGGCCAGTGCGGCCGTTGACAATGCGCTCAAATCGCTTTTATCGGTAATGGACGACTGCGCCGAGTTTGTTGAATTGCTGCTCCAATGGATGTCGGCCAGCCAAACGGCCCGGATCATCGATCGTGAGATGGGTGATCTGCGCGGCGACTTGATCGCGCCCGCGCCGCTGCTGACTTACCTGCGCTACAACGTTTCACTGACGAAAGATTCTCTGACGGCGCTCGGCTTGAGTTTCGCGGATGAAAAAATCGTCGGCCTGAGCGCCATGGATGATCCCGACAACATGAAGTCACTGCAAGAAATTGGCGCCAAAGCAGCAAAGCAACAGGCGCGCTCGGTAGATTTTCCGTCGAGTTTCGATCTTGGCTGATGATATTTGCGACAATGATGCACTTAAAATGTTTTTTTGATCCAAACTGCGGCGATTCAAAGAAATTGCGCACGAGGGAAAGGTAGTA
Source organism: uncultured Pseudomonadota bacterium (assembly GCA_946478635.1). Next base: position 5,070 of record CAMLCX010000093.1, on the reverse strand, counting down.
TCATGCTGAATGTTTTTATCGTCCGTCCCTTTGGCGTCAAAAACGGCATCGATTTCGATCAAGTCGAGAAAGAGCTCATTCGTCCGGCCATGGAGCAAGCGGGCTTGACGGGAGGCACCACGGGCGAGTTTATTCAGCAGGGCAATATCCGCACCGACATGTTTGAGCAATTGCTCATCGCCGATCTCATTATCGCCGACATCTCGATTCATAACGCCAACGTATTTTACGAGCTAGGAATTCGCCACGCGTTGCGCGACAAACGCACATTTCTGATCAAATCCAAAGACAGCGAATCCAGGGAAAATGACGTGCCATTTGATCTAAAGACGGATCGATATTTATCCTACGACGCGAAGAAGCCGGGCGGCGCCGTGGACATTCTCAGCGCCGCGCTCAAAGTCACGTTGGATTCACAGGGGGCCGACAGCCCGGTGTATCAGTTGCTGCCGGCGTTGGAACCCGCGGATCCAGACAAAGTCCTGGTCGTCCCACTCGATTTTCGCGAAGAAGTCGCGCGCGTGGAAGCCAACAAAAATTGCGGCGATCTGCAGCTCTTGACCGCGGAGACCGACGGCTTTGCGTGGCGGGTGGCCGGCTTGCGCCTGGTCGGCCAAGCGCAATTTCGCTTGCAGGACTGGCCGGGCGCCAAGGCGACGTGGCTGGCCGTGCGTGAGTACGACGACATGGATCGAGAAGCGAACATCCTGCTAGGCACAATTTTTCAGCGCCTCGACGATCTGGTGAGCTCGGATCAGGCCATCGAGCGCGCGCTTCAGAGCGAGGAAATATCGGCTGCGGAGAGGGCCGAAATTCGCGCTTTGATAGGGCGCAACGCGAAAGCTCAATGGAAACCGGCATGGGCGGAATGCGGCGACGCAGACCGCACACAAAAGGCTGCCCTGACCACGCCGTTTTTAGAAAAGTCTTTCGAGCTCTATCGGCAAGGATTCGTCGAAGACCGCAATCATATTTACTCCGGGCTCAACGCGTTGGCCATGGTGACGATCTGGACCGAGCTCGCCCAAGCGCAACCGTCGACTTGGCAGGATGGATTCGACAGCGCCGCGGATGCTGATCAGAAGCTCGCGAAGCTCAAAGAGCTGCGCTCGGATCTCGGCGCCGGCGTCAGATTGGCCATCGAGTCGAGGCAGTTGGCGCTGCAGCGAATGAACAAAAGTGACATCTGGCTAGATATCAGTACTGCCGATTTGATTTGTCTGACCTCGAGCAGGCCCAACCGGGTGGGGCAGGCGTACAAGAAAGCCCTCGCCGATGCGTCGGACCAGGCGCGCGAAGCGGTGCGGCGCCAACTGGCGCTCTATCAGCGCTTGGGAATTCTACAAGCGAATATTCAGGCCGCCCTCGATAGCATTGCTCCTGCGGCGGCACAAACACAGATGCAAGATGCCGCGCCGTACGTCATCCTTTTCACCGGCCACCGAATAGATCCGCCGAACCGTTCAACGCCGCGCTTTCCCGCCGTTAAAGAAAAGCAGGCGCGTGAGATGATCTTGGCGGCTGTGTCGAGAGAAAAAGAAAAAGCGAAGGGGAACCTATTCGGCATTTCCGGCGGCGCGTCGGGCGGTGATATTCTTTTTCAGGAGGTCTGCGAAGAGTTGAACATCCCGAGCCAGATGTATTTGGTGCTGCCGAAAAACGAATACATCAAAGCATCGGTGGCCGACGCCGGGCCGGATTGGGTGGAGCGCTTCAATCGACTCTACGATAAGGTCAAGCCGAAAATACTTTCCGACTCGGACCGGCTGCCGCGCTGGCTGCGGGCAAAGAAAAATTACAACATCTGGCAGCGTTCCAATCTCTGGATGTTTCATAACGCGCTGTGTATCTCGCAGGATCATCTGACGCTTATCGCCCTGTGGAATGGCGCCACCGGCGATGGCGCCGGCGGAACCGAAGACATGGTGGAGCGGGCCAACAACCGCGGCGCGACGTTTATCCATCTTGATGCGAAAAAGCTGCTAGAGTAAAACTGTCCAGTCACCCTTCGAGATGGCGCAGCTAACGGTAGAAAGGAGAAACTTTATGTCAATCGACGGACTGCGATTTGGCCACGTGGCGTTTCGTGTATCCGATGTCAAGCGCAGTGTGCGCTGGTATGGTGAGGCCTTCGGCGCAAAGAAAATCTATCATGCGCAGGCGCAGGGCGACCGGCCGGAGCTGATGTTTTTGGAGTTTGCCAGAGGTCAATGCGTCGAGCTATTCCCCGGCGGCAAAAACATGCTGCCTTCGCCACCCGATCCCGTCGGCTACATACATTTCTGCCTGGTGCTGGATAATCTGGAGCAAGCGCTGGAACATCTTGCGAAGATGAACATCAAGCCGGAGAGACAATTCATTGGCCGCGCCAAGCAACGCATCGCGTTTATCTCCGACCCTGACGGGAATAGCATTGAGTTGATGGAGATACCCCCAGAGTCGGAAATCTACGCTGCCTAGAGATTGACGACACCGTTCGAGCAAAAATGGTTAGAAGCATCAGCAGGTTGCTGAAAAAGGTTCGAAATGCTTCGAGAACCCCATGCTTCGACAAGCTCAGCAGAACGGAAAATCATCAACGATTTGAGATCCTATCCGTTCGTCCTGAGCCTACGTCGAAGGACTCCGAGATAGTTTTCAGCAACCTAGTACGGCTGGAAGCCTCGCAGCGCGGGCATCACCTCGGAGGCGAAAAGCTTGATCGACCGCATCACATCTTCCTCGAGCATCGCGCCGAAATTGAATTCACCGAGAACCGTGTTAAATACCCCTTCTTCGGCCGCGGCCTTGATTTGCTCGATGACAGTTGACGGTGAGCCGACGAATGCCAGCTTGCGCGCGGCGAGGTATTCGACATCGATGGAGTGCAGCGCGATCTCCGCGCCGCCCGGGTTGCCGCGTTTGAGATGATTTTCTGCCAGTCTTTTATAGCCCACGCCGCCGTCCGTCCTGGTGCCGAAGACTTTGGTGAAGCAATACTCGAATTGCGGTTTCGCCTTCGCCATCGCTTTGGCGTCGGTCTCGTCGACATACACCAGGATCCAGTAGCCGATGTCGGGAATATTTTTGTGACCGGCTTCTTTCCAGAGGCGCAAATATTCCCGATAGCGCGGCGCGACCTCGCTACGCGGCACCAAAAACAGATAGCCGGTGTGGACGCCTTCGCGCGCGAGCAAAGCAAGCGTGTCGGCATCGCGCGAGTGCATCCAGATCGGCGGATGGGGCTTTTGCAACGGCTTTACTCCCAGCGTGACGTTTGCATACTGGCGTGTCTCACCCGTGAAGTTGAACGCCCCGTCGCTCGAAAGGGCTTTTTTTATCAACATCAGCGCTTCATGGGTAACTGCTCGGCGATTTTGAAAATCGGCGCGGTAAGGCACGAAGAAATCTGGCACTATTCCAGATACCAATCCGAGCTCAAACCGGCCGTTGGCCACGTTGTCCAGCACGGCGGCGTCCTCGGCGATGCGCAGAGGATCGTAGAGCGGCGCGATATTGCCCATGGTGCCGATGCGCAGCCGACGCGTACGCGCCGCTGCAACGGCGCAGTAGATCGACGGCGACGGCATCCAGCTCTCGTTGGGGTTGAAATGGTGCTCGACGCAGAATCCAAAGTCAAAGCTTGACTCATCGGCGAGCGCCAGCTCACGCCAGAGTTGTTCATAGCGCTGGGCGGCGTTCATGCCCGGCTTGTTCCAAACGTGGGAGAAGTGGGCGAATTTCATAGGTCGCACTACACGCAGGCTACGCGCGGAACTTTCCAGATCAATTGAATGTCACCACAAAGGTCCAAGGCGGCGAAGCCGCAACCATAAGGGGAAACAACGGGACTCACCACGAAGGCACGAAGGACACGAAGGTTTTGAATAATTATAACTCATGAACTTCGTGCTCTTCGCGTCCTTCGTGGTGAAAGATATCCTTTCTTCTCTCGTTGCGGCTCGGTCGCAGCGGATTAGTAGCCGTACTTCGCTTCCATCTCTTTGAGCTCTTTATTGCCGAGGTTGCTGTACCACTTGCGCGTGTCTTCGATGCCGGGCGTTTCTTTGAAGTAACGCGCTTCGGTGCCGTTGGTCCGTAATTCTTCAAGGCATTGGCGCATGCCGTGCAGCGCCGCGACCTGTAAGACCGTGGGGATGCAGCCGACTCTACCGCCAAGCTCACCCCAGCGCTGAAGGGACATCTGCTGGCGCGGCGGCACGCCGACCAGAGGTTTGCCGAGCTTGGCGTAGGCTTTGACATCCTCCTCTGTGCGCGCGCTGACCCAGGAGGCGTCGGCGCCGGCTTCGATGCAAGCGTGTGTGCGATCGAGGCGTTCTTGCAAAGAATCCTTCGCCTCGGAGCGCGCGATGATCAGCAGGTTTTCATCCTGGCGTGTATCGACCGCGGCTTTGATCTTGGCGACGAATTCGGCCTTGGAGATCAGCCCGACGTCGAAGCCTTCATGCCCGGCGCGCTTGGGCGTCATCTGGTCTTCGATGTGGATCGCGGCGACGCCGGCGCGCTCAAACTCGCGTATGGCGCGGGCGACGTTGACGGCATTGCCATATCCGGTCTCGGCGTCGCTGACAATGGGTATATCGACCGCGTCGGCGATTTCGCGGGCGCGATTGACCATCTCCGTGAGGGTCAGCAATCCCGCGTCGGCGAAGCCGAGGGCGCGATGCTGGCCGCTGCCGGAAATATGCACGAGAGGAAATCCGAGCCACTCGACCAGCCGTGCCTGAATGCCGTCGTTGCAGCTCGGCGCGATATGACAGACCGGTTCTTTGATAAGAGCGCTCAACAATTTGCGTTTCTCACTGGCTGTTTTTTCCATTTTCTGCGTTCCTTTCCGACAGTGGATCTTTGCGTCATTTTCACCGGGCGACCGCCGGTCGCCCCTACGAATTGCCCTGATGGCACCGAAATCTGTTTATCGCGCCCGTTGCGTGCCCGCTTGTGCGAATGCATCACGCCTGCCCACGGTAGCTTTGAGCAACTCCGGCGGAATGTTTTTCGCGCCGCCCAGAACCTCGGCGAAGATCGCCATTTGCGCAGCCTCCTCGACGATGAGATTGGCGCGCGCTG
>CAMLCX010000092.1 GCA_946478635.1 uncultured Pseudomonadota bacterium | reverse complement strand
GCTCTGCTACCGTGGTCGTTTACCACCAAACGGGAACCAATAGCTTTACGGTTATTGGCACACTTCCGTTTACCATCACCGATACCCGCCCACCAACGAGTGTTACTTCGATTACGCCGTCCAGCGTTGATTTGGCTTCCCCGCCGTCGAGCTTCACGGTTCAAGGCAGCGGCTTTGCCAATCTCGGCTATGGCTTGCCTGTCGTTAACTGGCAACGCAACGGCGTCAACATCGCTCAGGCCCGCGCCACCGCCATGACGTCCACAACCCTGACCGTCCCCTATCCCACCGACGCTACCAGCATCGGCGGCCCCAGACCGGGACTGAGCGTCGGCTCTGCTACCGTGGTCGTTTACCACCAAACGGGAACCAATAGCTTTACGGTTATCGGCACACTTCCGTTTACCATCACTAATTCACAAACTACGAACGTGGCCAGGAGGTGATTCGACGTTATTATTCGAAGGGTTTTTGAAAGTAAGCGCCTGTCGTTGGTTCCACTTCAGTAATGGCAATATTCTTCAAATGGCGCTCTGTCAAAAAATCGTCTAAAGCCTTATTGCATCCTTCCCAAGTGTTGTAGTCGTTTAGAATGATAAAACCACCCGGAACAACCTTGTCATAAAACACATCCAACACTAGCTTGACGGAATCATACCAGTCGGCATCAATGTGTAAAATCGCGATTTGCTCGATACGTGCAGTTTTTAGAGTCTCATTGAACCAGCCGGGGATAATTTCAACATTGTTCAATGAGACTCCTAGTTTTGTGAACACCTGTTTTACTTTGCTTATATCTCCTTTGTTCCACCCCTCAAAATAACTTCTTCTTTCAACCGGGCCATCTCGCTCTGTTGCTGGGGGTACGCCTTGAAACGAGTCAAATAACCAGATCCTCCGATGTCGAATGTTTTCGCTTCCTACGTTCGCTAGCCCCATGATCGCCGCTGAGCCTCCGTTCCAAACACCACATTCAACAATATCACCCGATGAATTCAGACTATTTGCCCGCTTCACAAGGCTGTAAAGAGTCAATAAATTCTTGTTGGTAACCATCGTAAATCGAGGCTTAACCGCTAGCATTAGCCTGGCAAACCGAATTGATTCTCTGTCCGGCCGATGAAGCAATAGTTTGAAACAGTCTGCGATCGTTTTTCTAAGAACGAGGATCTTCCCCAACGCAAAATCCGGGGCTCGTAGCTTACAAAAATTGATATTCATGGACATTTCTCCGGTTATGACCGAAATATTAATTGCGCTCCTCGCGCAATCCAAATTTGGTAATCAACCCATTGGTTAGGCCCTACTAACCGAGGTCATTCTAGTTTTGTCCTCAATAAAGTGATGGTGGGTTGTTCAATCACTTCGTATGGCGACCGTAAGCATTTAGCTGCAATTTTCCTCAAGTGAGAGGCAGGAAGCGGGTTATCGTACTTAGGACTTAACGCATCAAAGGTGTCGTGAATGCCAAATTCGCGTATAAATTCGTCCGTCTTGGTCTTAAATGCTTCTTGATGGCGATAGTTCAAGAAAGGTATGCAAACCCAAGCTAAGTACTGAGTTAAGAAGTTCCTATTGAGCCAAGTGGTTAATTTAAAAGCAGACTTCGAATACCATTCGATTACGCCGTAAAGGGTTTCCGGATTCACTTTCGTTGTAACTGGACGCAGAGCATACTTCCATCTAAACATTTGAATGAAGCTGCGAGCATAGGTATGAACAAACACAGCCCCTTCATCTTTGACCAGCGGCAAAATCTGCTCCAAAGTCTCAGCCGGATTCGGTGTATGTTGTAATGCGCGATGACAAAATACGACGTCGAACGATCTTCGTTTAAGAGGTAAATTTGCTATGTCCGCTTGAACAAACTGAACGTTCGGATGGGAAACATTCTTCTTTGCCGTATCAAGTCCCGCGATATCAACAGCCAATACATTGGCGCCCAAGCCAACTAGGATTTCGGTATCCGGCCCAGCCCCACAGCCACATTCCAGAACTGTCTTTCCTTTGAAAAACTCCGCCGACCAATTCGTTCGCGATAATACTGTGTGTAGCCGATCTTTTGTCCCGTTCATCGAATCGAGCTGAAGGGTGGCGTGTTTTTCTCTTAATAGAGAAAAGTTGCCACTCGAGTAGGAGACGTCCGGTGTGAAGCGTGGTATTCCATTTTTAATCGGAATCCTATGCGACTTGGAAACCAAACAATCACGGTCGAGTACAAACTGCTCCCCTTTAATTTCAAACATTTTTAGAAAATGACTTTTCATGCTGCTCCAGTGCTGCCCGCTCGTATTCGCTCCTTCGGCGGGACACGAGCGATTTCCGGGAAACCTACAATTGAACTGGCCCGACTCTGGGCCTTTTCGTTTTGTGTACTCAAGCACTGCATGTTTTCTCGGCGATGATAACGTAAGAGCGGCACGTGAGCTCGTCCCTACTGTAATTTACCAGCTCGGCTTCGATGGCAGGAGTAAGGAATTTCTCGCCTTCGCGCAGAACGCAATTGAGCGGCACCCGAAACGGCATCCGTCTTTTACGAAGATGATCCCACGGCTCAATTCCCGATGGTATGGTGCGCAATGGAACTTCACTTAAATTAACATTATGCCCGCCTGACAGGCGGCTAAAAAGATGAATGCCGATCCACGTTAGACCGCTCGTTCGCAGCACGCGGTAAAGTTCCGCGACGACGGCGGGCACGTACAGAAAGTGTTCAAAAGCAGCAACGGATGTCATCAGGTCAAAGCTATTGCTACGAAACGGCGGCGCGGTCGAAGTACCGCAAACCAGAGTCTCAGGGTTCAAGTCGCCGGCCGGTACAGAAAGTTTCCAAATGAAGATGCGACGAGCAACGCGGTAGGCCAAATTGGTCCAACTTAGTTGCGGGCGGTTGATCAAATCGATGCCGCAGACTCGGTGCCCGGCGGCCTTCAATAGAGTGTACTGTGGTTGCAAGCTTCCCTTCGCCAAATCAAAAATACGTAAGGGGGATGCTTTCTTTAAACAGGGTCCGATATCTCGCTCACGCCGTTGCGCAATTTCTTGCTCACTTTTCGAGCGAGCGCCAGTTAACATTTGAACAATATAGCGACAATAATCTGCGGGATGTATTCATTTATCGACTTTTTGCGTTGACCTCATTTCAGCGGCTATTGTAAACGGCCTCGGGGCTGAAGGTTCCCTTCCATTATGAATACCTAAACACGTTATTGTATCGCGTAGACATCCCGCAACAGGGCTTCGTGCTCAGTGAGATCGTAATTTTTGTAGTAAGCCTGCGGCACACTAAAACCCTTCTTGCTACGCTCCAGAATCGGACGAGGCAGGCAATTTCTAAATGCATACTTGAACAAGCCTTTAAGTTGACCATTGAGATATCGAGTTCTGTCATCGAGACGAAAAGCGAACTCCACAATGCGACGGCTTAACAGCGGAACTCGGGCTTCGAGCGAGACCGCCATGGTTGCGCGGTCCACTTTCGTCAGGATGTCGTCCGGCAAATAGGTATGAAAATCGAGATATTGAAGCCGGGTCAAGACGGGCAAGTCATCTCTCCAGTATCCGCGAAAATACCACAAATCGTCATAGTCTTTGGCAATGCCCCAGCGTTCGGCGTAAGCTCCTTTATCCGAGCCGGTTAATCCTCGCAGCAACATGGAATATAGCGTTAGGTCGTTTGAGAAGACCGCCTCTAGACGATTGCACACTCGGTAGGACACAGTTTGTGTTGAAAACAATTTCTTTAAAGGACGGAAAAAACTATCAAAAGGCAGAACGCGCAACGGCCTTGCAAACACACAACGTCTAAAAAGTTCATACCATCGATAACCGCCGAAAATTTCATCGCCGCCATCTCCCGTTAAGACCACTGTCACGTGCTCGCGAGCTAATTGGGAAACAACAAAGGTCGGCACCGCCGATGTGTCGCCGAAAGGCTCATCGTACCAGTTCAGAAGCCGCGGAAGAAGGTTTTGGCTCTCTTCAAAAGTAAGAATGCGTTGATGATGATCGGTATCAAATTTCTGGGCAATGATCGAAGCATAATGAGTTTCAGAGTGAGATGCGACATCAAAGCCAATGGAAAACGTCTTAAGGTTCTCACAATGTTTTGAAGCCGACGCCACGATAACGCTGGAATCGAGCCCGCCGCTAAGAAAACAACCCACTGGAACATCAGCAATGAGCTGACTTGCGACGGATTCATCGACCAACTCTCGAAGTCGCTCCGAGGCTTGGTCAGCAGAGAGCGGCGGCGGATCAGCATCCACTTCGAGCGACCAATAGCGTTTCATCGCCTTGAGTTCGCGCGCCCGTATATCGAATGAACACATGTGAGCGGGTGGCAATTTATAAACATTTCGATACAGCGTCTTAGGCGTAGGGATATAACGATATGTTAGGTAGTCATAGACTGCCGTATAGTCCAACTCCAACTGAACGTCGCGGCAAAGCACTCGAATAGCTTTTAGTTCGGATGCAAACGCGAAGTTGTTTCCATCATAGAAATAATATAATGGCTTGATGCCAACCCTATCGCGAAACAGTTTAAGTTCGAGAGACCGGTGATCGTAGATGACGCCGGCAAACATTCCATCCATATGGTCAACCCAAGCGTCGCCCCATTCGAGATAAGCTTGGAGCAGTACTTCTGTATCGGAAGTGGTCCGAAAACGGTGCCCTCGCTTCTCGAGTTGTAATCGCAACTCTTTATAGCCGTAGATCTCCCCGTTAAAGGCTAGAGTCGCGTCTTCCTTCTGACTTGACATGGGTTGATCGGCACCTTGTGTCGGATCGATCACCGCAAGGCGCGCAAAGGCAATCGTAACATTACCCATGGAGGCCATTCTTTGAGAGTCGGGGCCTCGGTGTCGAATGCTTTCGATGGCTTCAGAGTAATGCCACTTGGGGTTATTGCCCCCGACAAATCCACACATGCAAGAATTACCAATGTTCTATATTTGAGTTGGGTTTTTGGTCGTATGAAGAGCTCGCAACCGCAAGCCTTTGTTAACAAGAATATAAGTGTAGATGGTCCAGACGACAAAGGAAGAGGCAAAACTGATTGCAGCGCCCTCTAGGCCGTATCGAGGCGTGAAGATCAGATGACACAATACTGAGATGACGCCGCCGCTAAGAGAGATAATTAACAGCTGTGTAGCAAATCCGAGTGTGTACATTGCAGACGCATACCCCGACTGCGACATCCATAGTAGCGGACCAAACATGGCGATCAAAAGCGGCAGGAAGAATACAGCATCTTTCGTTCCGAATATCGTCTTGAGGACCGGCCGGCCGAAAAAATAGTAAAATACAAGAATTGCGGCACTGCAAATTAAACCGATCATTCTCATGTCTCGGAGATAACCACACATTTTTCCGTACTCTTGGTTGGCCCATAGACGAGCCATGATCGGATACGACGACTGATGGATCGTATCCCCGACACCAACGACGACAAGAACGACCTCTTTTATTATTTTGTAAACTCCAACGGCGTACAGGTCCAAGAAGTACGCAACGATGAAGATATCAACCTCATAGGAGATCAATCGAACTGCCGACTCCAAGTTTGAACTTAAGAGGAAGCTTCGTATTCCTTTGTGCATATAGGTAACGCCCCGAAGCTTGCTCGAAAAGAAAGGAAAGAAACCTCTCCTATGCATTTCACGGAAGCCTAAAACGATATGCAGTGTACGCTCAGCAATATCCCCTATAGCCCACGCCAGCAGGAACGCCCAAAGCTCTGCTCCGAGTTGATACGCGACAAAGACTCCCGCGACCTTAACCATGCCGGAAGCGATTGCCGTTAATGTTAAAACGCTAAACCGATTGAAAAGTCGCAAAACCCCGCCCGGTGCCGTACTGTTGAAAAGAATAATAGTACAATACAGGATTGCTGACGGAACCAGTTGCCGTGACCAACCCAAATTGTCCGCAAAGATATAGATTACCGCGATCGCTGCACAAGTTGCGCCTATCGCTGTGCCCATATCGAGGAGAAATAAGAATTTGAAGAGGCTTTGAAATGCAGCTCGATTACCGGACACAACTTCTTGTGAGCCATATTTGACGAGAGTCTGCCGCGTATTGAAATTGAATAGTCGATCCATGAGGATCACATACGCTTGAATGAGCCCGAATACGCCAAACTGAGAAACGCCCAATGTCCTCGCCGTCATTCCATAGGCGACGATTCCAAGCAAAAACTTGAACCCATTTCCACAGATCAAAAAACCAGCGCCTTGATAAATTTGGCGAAAGTCGCGATCATAATTCGACCGGTAAATTATGCCCGTTCCAGGGATCGACATACTACTTGTGTGAGGCTTCTGAAGCGATATTTGGTACCAGAATCGATTCACTTCTGCTCATGGGAGCGTCTCGATAGCCAGATCGGGGATTTATCAGTACTACGTGTATAAGAAAGCAAGCGAGATCTTGAGAGTAACGAAAAATTCTTCTTACCTCGATGTTGGATGCGGTTATCCCAAAAAAATCGAGAAGTTTATTCATCCCATAACTTCTCATATTACCGTTATAGACCAACCTTCGATGAAGGAAACGATTGAAAGAACGTTTCCTAGTTTTCGCTTTATCTCGATGGATCTCGAAAATCCGCACGAGAATTTCCAAGAACAATTTGATTGCGTTTGCGCCTCCGACGTAATCGAACATCTTCTCAACCCTGATCCGCTTATGAAGTTCCTGAGCCGTGTCACTCGACCTGCGGGCACCGTTCTAATCTCAACGCCCGAAAGAGACATGCAAAGGGGCCATAATTGCCTGTATAGTCCGCAAGCGGAGCACGTTCGAGAGTGGACCGCTGGCGAATTCGGCGAGTACGTTCGTCACCACGGATTTCAAATTCTTGAACACCATTTGCTTCCGAGAGGAAAGCTATTTGGATGGGAAGAAAAACTCCTTCCGATAATCGGAAAAATGTATAAGAAGCGTTACTTGTCATGCCAACTTGTCGTGTGCAAATTAGACGATTCATAAGCTACGAGTCATGGGCAATTTGAGCGAAAATCTTTTTAACGCGAGCGTCCCATGTGTACGACTTCGCATGGACCCGCCTTGCGCATTCCCCTAGTTTAACTCGAAATTCTGCATCCGCTTCTAAGCGTTTCAGTGTTTTCTCCCAATCTTCCGGTTTCAGTGGATCGCACAGCAGAGCTGTTTCCTCATGCGTCAAGATTTCTCCTAGTACCGGCAGGTCCGAGCAAACAACGGCCTTTCCTGACGCCATATATTCGAAAAGTTTTAAAGGGGACATCCAAGGCGCGACGTCGTTGCCGCCGCCAAAAACTCTCACTTGAGGTTGATAAGGAGCGATGAGCACGTCGCACTGTTGGCGCAATTTTTCGGTCTGATCGTGCGGCACATGACCATGAAAGATAACATTGTCTTGATGCTGCAGACGTCCTTGCCAATATCGAATATCGTGTTCAGACCCACCGACAATATGAAATTGCATCGATGGACAGAGGCGAACAACTTGCTCGATCAACTCCATACCTTTTCCCTGATACAGTTGACCGACGTAGCCGATTTGCAGCGATTGATTGCTGTGCTTGACAGCATCTGCTGTCACGGATTGAACGGTATCGGCGGCATCATGAGCCAAGATCAACTTCATTGGTCCAAACTCCGCTTCGAGCCGGCTACCCAAAGCGGCGGAGATTACAACGACTCCCCTATTTCCTTTGGCGTGCCTCCAGCAGCGAAAAATTAAATTTACCAGCCATCCCGGACGCTGCGTCGACGGCGGCACATGGGCTTCGAAAATCGTTGAAGCTCCCCGGAAGGCCGTCAGCCAACAAGCAGGAAGATAGCGCCCGTAAATGAGATCTGGCCCGGCTCGATATGCGGCGCGGGCACTCGCAAACGCATAAACCATGGAACCAAACGAGCGCCCTAACGATGTTGGAAACCATTGTTTCTCGATTCGAAATGAAGCTTTGACGCCATAGAATGTGAATGCATCTTCGGACGGCGTACCTGGAACCTGCCGATCCGGAACAATCAGGGTGACGGCATGACCCTCACGGGAGATCGCTTCGCACATTTTCATCACTTGAATGCTGCTTGCTGAGCGTGATGGAAAGATCGAGTCTGAAATATAAACAACCTTCATAGCGCACAGTTCTCACCGTCCTTGGAAGAAAGAAGAGAGACGCTTTTATCCGGATAATTCGGCTTAGAAATCTATCGCATTCGATTCCCTGCGATACGCTGGATGTCATTAGGCGTCTGCGCTGGCGATTGATTAGTACAACGTGTGACCGAAACCATCTCCAGTAACTCCAAATACCGGTTCGCTGTAAAACTCCACGAATAGCTCTCTGCCCGCTTACGAGACTCTTGCCCCATTCGACGAACAAGGTCGCGATCCTGGGCCAGTTTGCTTAAATGACGAGCTAATTGATCGACATCACCCCAGTTCACGATGAAGCCGTTAATCCCAGAACTTACCAGTTCCATCGTGCCTCCAGTTGGTGTCACAACCACTGCAAGCCCAGATGCCATGGCTTCAAGCAAGGCAACGCTCATTCCCTCATTGTACGACGGCAGTACGAATACATGGGCGGCGGTGTAGTGCCGGGCGATTCCTTCGCGCGGCACATACCCGTGGAATTTTACTCGATCAATCAAGCCGAGCCGAGCGACCTGAGCTTCGTTCGCTGATCGCGCGTCCCCTGTCCCAGTGAGATCGAGCCTGACGTCGGTTCCTTCATCCGTAAGGCGCTTTACAGCATCGATCAAGTGATGCTGTCCTTTCCTTTGGATGAGCCGCCCGACGGACAGCAATTTAAGCGGGCCATCGTCAGGCACGGCATGAACCGGATTGAATTTCTCCAGATCAACCCCGTTTGCTATCTGGAAACAATCGACATGAGGATCGACTGCTTGAATCAATTCGATTTCTCGTTGTGACTTTGCGATCAACCGCTCGGCGCCGCGCCATACATGACGCAGCAAGGGCGTTATTAGAAAGTAGATTGTTTGGTAGCGCGGCTCAAAACCGGGAATATCAGGACCGCAGACTCGCACGATATAGCAGAGTCCGGTCAAGCGTCGTAGCAATAACGCAATTGCGCCCGCCGGGACCGCACTCCAGGCGAAACAGATGTCATAGGATTGTCGGCGGTGCAGCTTGAGAGCAAGCCGCAAACCCCGAACAAAATATTCGCTTAGCTCACGATTTGATGAATGATGAATGTTCTTATTACGAACCGGCACTTTGTATATTCTAATTCCGGTCGCAAAAGACTCTTCCTCGGGGTATCTTCCCAAAGCCGATGTAATAAGATCTATCTCCAACCCTGGATTGAGGGCAAAATGTTCGAGCATCGCACGGTTGACCGTACCCGTCCCTCCCCCCAAAGGCGGAAACTCGTTATTAAGCATTAAAATGCGCATTATCGAAATCTAGGCACACGGCGTAAAATGTACATCGGCCGGCGCTTGGCTTCCTCGAAGATTCGCCCAACATATTCGCCGATAACCCCCAACGTGATCAGTTGGATTCCGGCAAGAAAAAAAATTGAGACAATTAGACTCGCATATCCGGGAGGACTTAGACCATAGAAAAGTTTCTTGACAAAGAAGAAAACGGCCAGCAACAGCGAAAAAAATGAGACGCTTAATCCAAGAGCAGTTATAACTCGGAGTGGCACATGGCTAAACGAAACTATTCCGTCCAGTGCCAAAAGAATCAAGCGGCCCACGCTGTACTTTGAAGTACCGGCGTGACGATTGTGTCGTTCGAAAGCCAAGCCCACTTGGTTGAGTCCCACCCAGCTGCGAATACCTCGGACAAAACGACTGCGTTCGGGCATGGACTTCAATAGATCGACGACGCGGCGATCCATGATACAAAAATCGCCGGCATCAAGCGGTATTTCGACATTGGCCACTCGTCGAAGCAGACGGTAAAACGTTGCATAACTAGTCCGCAGCAGCCAACCTTCCTTGCGTTGTTCACGGACGGCGTAGACAACGTCATAACCTTCGTGCCACTTGCGAATAAAGTCGGGCAACACCTCCGGCGGATCTTGCAAGTCTGCGTCCATCACGGCAACGGCTTTACCGCGGGCAAAGTCGAGCCCGGCGGTTATGGCCACTTGGTGGCCGAAATTGCGCGCGAGCCCGATGACCCGAACACGGACGTCAGAGGTTTCGAGATCGCTCAACTTCTGGGCGCTTTCATCGCTGCTGCCGTCGTCCACGAAAACGATCTCGAAATCCAAATTCTCCTTTTCGAGCACGCTAACCAGCCGGCTGTACACTACCGAAATATTTTCCGCTTCGTTGTAAATCGGCAGGACAACCGACAACTCCGGCTGTTCGTCACTATGGGCCAGCGCGCCTGCTTGAATATCGGACGGGCTATTTTGGGGTTCAGCAACGACTTGGCGTGCCAGGGCCCGGCAAAACCGCAGGGCGGCCTCGGCGTCATCGGTCGGAATTTGCTGACTTGGACCGAAACTAAGTCCGATCTGAACGTCAATCCGTGGCGCTGATTTGATCACCAACTTGTCCCTGAAGGCTAAATTTCTATACAAAATTAGGATTTTAAATGATTGACGCAGCGATGACCAGCACTATTTTTCACCAGTACCCCCTGCGTGCGCCCGACGCCTCGACAGGCAGGCCGAGTACGTATCATCGTAGCGAACGGCTGTGGATGTGTTGCGGTAGTCTCAGATTCGCGGTCAGCTCGGCGCTGATGCCAGTTTATTCGCCCGTGCGGAAGATTCGTCCAACGCGCGCTGTAAAAGTAACTCCAGAGACGGTCTCGGTTCAGCAACCATCATTATTTGGTAGGAAAACACTGAAGGAAACAGCCGTAGACACGCACCGTTTACCGCTAAGAGTAACCGGCTTACCAGATTATTTCCGAGCGCAACGGGATACGGCACGGGAATACCCCGAGAAAGGGTTATTTGGAAGCCCCGCTGTTCGAGCAATTGACGGAGCGAAGAAAACGTAAACAGTCGGGTGTGCGTCAGGTCGAGAATACCTCGCTTACCGTAATTGAACTGCCCCAACAGCAGCATCAGCCGCATAATAATAAACCCCACATTCGGTGTACTGATGATCACTTTCGTCCGGATGCAGTACCTCATGGCATCGCGCAACCGGTCAAAAAAGAGCTCCGGGGAAGCGAGGTGCTCGATCACGTCAAGAAGGAGTACGCAATCGTATTCCGTGAGACTCACATCGGGAATGCCCGCATCGAGATCATGCATGATAAACCTGCTCACTTTGACTTTGGCCGGGAGCGAAAACCTATCCACAGCCGTGCTTTGGCAACCGCGCTCTCGCTCCAACAGCGCGCTCATGTAACCACCCGCGCAGCCGAGGTCGAGTACTTTCGCTCCCACCGGAACCAGGTCGAGAGTCGCTGTGTGAGGGCTTTCATAACCTAACTTGAGTTCATAGTGAGCGTTAGGTTCGGCCTTCGGGGCACAGTCAAACTTGCTATCGTAGAAGATACTCAAATCGTGCAGCTGCGATTTGAGCGTTGTTTTGACCACATTTAAGGCATATTTGAGTCCGTTAACATGACAGATTTCATCACCGTAGTAGGTCGGTATCGGCAGCTCGCGGATTCGCATCCCTGCTTTGAGCAATTGAATGAAAATTTCTGTGTCAAAATGAAAATCATGGGTGTTGCGGTCGAACGGAATCTTTTTGAGCGCCGCCACCGAGTAAACCCGATATCCGGAATGAAACTCGCTGAAGTGGGTGCGCAGAAAATGGTTTTGTAGCCAGGTGAGAATCTTATTGCCGACGTATTTGTAGAACGGCATGCCCCCCTTTAACGCCGCCCCTCGGTTGAGCATGCGTGAGCCGAACACAGCGTCGGCGCCGCCTTGGCTTAGTAGTTTTAAAAGCTCGGGAAGAACTTCTGGTGCATATTGGCCGTCGCCATGAACCAGCGCAACAAAATCGAAATTGTTCTTAATCGCGTAGTGGTAGCCAATTTTCTGATTGCCGCCGTATCCTTGATTTACGGGATTGAACAACACATGTAGCGGCAGGGACAGCAACCCGGCCAATTTGACTCTCTGACCGATCTCGAATGTGCGATCGCGCGAAGCGTCGTCGATCGCGAGAATTTCGACCTCATAGTCTTCGGAGAGGCCGGCCGGAATGCGCGAGAGAACGCTTTCAATCGTTCGCTCGGCATTGTACGCCACCACAAAGACCAGCAGGCGAGCTTTCCTCTGATTGGTCATGGCCTCAATCCGAACCTGCCGGCGCCCGGAGCACGGCAAATGATTTCAAGCGATTTCGCAAGACGGCCGCCCGATTAAATACCGAATTTGAAGGTCAATCAAAAACGCTTCACTCTGTCAGACATCACCATGACGCGACTTTCATGACCTTAAATCGAGTAAATTACCCCGTGCCAAGCCGGGCTCGGAACCCGGCCCCATGGCTGCGAAACCTTCACCAGTGAACAATCACTTTAGTCCCAGCACATCGTGCATATTGTAAAGCCCCGGTTGGCGTTTGGCCAGCCACTGGGCGGCGCGAAGGGCGCCGCGGGCGAACGTGTCGCGGCTGTGGGCGCGATGGATGAACTCGAGTCGCTCGCCGATGCCGCCGAAGATTACGGTGTGTTCGCCGACGATGTCGCCGGCGCGCACCGAAAGCAGCGCGATCTCTTTCTTGCTGCGCTCGCCGACGATGCCTTTGCGGCCGTTGATGCCGACTTTAGCAAGATCGCGATTGAGGGCATTGGCTATGGAGCGGCCCAATGCCAGCGCCGTTCCGCTCGGCGCGTCTTT
>CAMLCX010000091.1 GCA_946478635.1 uncultured Pseudomonadota bacterium | reverse complement strand
TCTCCCATGTGGTCGCGGCGCGCCTGATTTATCATTGCGCTCCCGAAGCGATGCAGGCCGCGGTGGCGGCCGCGCTGTGCGGCGCCGGCAGCGTCCACCTCGGCTCGTCGGAATGGTCGGCAAAGATGTTGATCGAGGCGCTTCCTCGCGACACGCAGAAGCCCGATTTCAACGCCACCGCGGCATCCATCGTCGACGATTACGACAAACGAAAACAACGCATGCCCGGCATCGGCCATCGCACCCATGCCGAAGGCGATCCGCGCGCCGATACGCTTTTCGGCATCGCCAAGGAAACCGGAGTCTACGGCCAATATTGCGAGCTGCTGCAGGCGCTTTCAAAAGTCGCCACCGAGCGGCGCAAGCGCTTGATTCCTGTCAACGTGACCGGCGCCATCGGCGCCATCGCCCTCGACATGGGTTACCCGTGGCAGATCACCAAAGCTTTTGCCTTGATCGGCCGAACCCTCGGCGCCATCGGCCACATCGCCGAAGAGATCAAAAACCCCATGGCGCCGCAGATCGACGCCGCCATCAAGCAGGCGCTGGTGTATGAACCGGTGCGAAGCTAGACCCAGTCTCGCGTTGCGGGTCTCGCGTCTCGGGTTTCTCAATGCCGAATCGCGGGTCACTATCGGTCCGGAAAGACATTCACCGCGGAGGCGCGGAGTACGCCGAGGAAAAAGTTTCGTGTAAAACTTTTCCGAACTCTGCACTGCAATAGTCGAAATTGTTCGCAAGCTGCGATGAAATTTCATGCCAATTTCATGAGTTTGTCCGCATAATAATCAGAAATCCAAGATATCCAAGATCTTCTCGCGCCAAGTACGCCACGGGCGCAAAGCAACCCAGAAATCCCCCTTCATCCCCCTTTGTGACAAAGGGGGAAAGAGGGGGATTTTTCGAAACTTGGCGAACCCTTCGACCTTGCTGCTCAGGACATGCTTTGCGAGCTTTGCCCGAGACATTCCCATTCTTCTTTCGGTTGCGGCTTCGCCGCGCTGCGAGCTCGGCGCCTCTGCGGTGAAAAACTCTTTGTGGAGAGGCGGCCGCCTCGGGTTCGCTGCGGTTAAATTCGCTGTCTTGATCTCGGCTTTGATCCTTTCAGTTGCTCCCCTATCGCCTTTCTGTTGTAATGCGCGTTGAATGAGGAGTCCCCGATGAGCTATCAGAACATTCTTGCCGAACGGATTGAAAAGGTCGCGATCATCACCATGAATCGCCCGGAGAAACTGAACGCTCTTAGCTATGAGCTCGCCTGCGAGCTCGACGAGGAGCTGACAAAAATCGAAGGCGACGACGACGTTCGCGTCGTGATCCTCACCGGCGCGGGGCCGCGCGCTTTTTCCGCCGGCGGCGACATCATGCAGATGGTGAAATCGACTCCGGAGGAAATGGCCGCGCGCACAGACGTCCGGCGCGAAGCGAACTGGCACTTGGCGACCTTCACGAAACCGATCATCGGCGCCATCAACGGCCTTGCTTACGGCGCCGGCGCGCAGCTCACAACCATGCTCGACATTCGTATCGGTTGCGAGCACGCCGAGATTCAATTTCTGGCCGCCAAGTATGGGCGGGCGAATTCGACCTGGTCTTTGCCGCTGGTCGTCGGCATGCCCAAGGCCAAGGAGCTGCTTTACACGGGACGGCCGGTCAAAGCGGAGGAAGCCGAGCGCATCGGCCTGCTCAATCAGGTCGTGCCATGCGCCGAGCTGCGCGCGGCGTCGATTGCGATGGCCAAACAGATCAGCGAGAACGATCCGCGCATGGTGCAGGGCATCAAACGGCTGCTCAACGACGACGTCGGCCTCGGCTGGCGCGAGCGTTTCGACGCGGAACAGAACGCGCGCAAGAACAAGCTCAAAGCCAACTCGCCGCGCGAGGGTTTCAAAGCCTTTCTGGATCGGAAAGGGATTCGTTAGGGGTGATTCAGCTCACCGGGAACGCTCCATAGAAGGCCCGGCATCAACGTCAGTTTTCCCGCCGCCTTTGAGCGCCAACAGCCGGTCGCATCCGCGCGTCGCGGAGATGATCAGTCCTTGAACTTGTATTCCTCAAGCTTTCGATAAAGCGTCGTGCGATCGAATCCGAGGATTCGAGCGGCTTCCGTCTTGTTTCCCTGGGTGTTTTCCAAGACCCTGGCGATGTAATCCCGCTCCAGATCGCGCAGGGTCAGATGCTTGGCCAGCGCTTGCACGACCACCAACGCGGATTCGCCGCGGCTAATCAAATCCGGCGGCAGATCTTCAAGCGTGATCATCGCGCCTTTGCCGAGCAGGACGGCGCGCTCGATGGTGTGTTCCAGCTCGCGGATGTTGCCCGGCCAGTCATAACCTTGAAGCGCGGCCAGGGCATCCGGTTGAATGCCGTCCACCATGCGCTTCCCGCTTTCAGCAAATTTCGCGATGAAATGATTGACCAAAAGCGGTATGTCTTCCCGGCGCTGGCGCAGCGGCGGCAGCTCGATGCGAATGACGTTCAGCCGGTAGTACAAGTCCTGGCGAAACCGACCGGCGCGCACCTGCTCCTCGAGGTTTCGGTTGCCCGCGGAAATCACCCGCGCATCGACTTTTTCGCTTAGATTCGAGCCCAGAGGACGAATCTCCTTGTCTTCCAAAACACGCAACAATTTTGCCTGCAACAGAGGCTGGATTTCACTGATCTCGTCCAGGAAGAGCACACCCCCGCTCGCTTCCTGAAAAAGACCCCGGCGGTCTTTCCGGGCGTCGGTGAAAGCGCCGCGCACATAGCCGAATAGCTCGCTTTCCAAAAGCGTTTCGGGAATCGCGGCGCAGTTGACCGGCACAAACGGACCGCTCGCTCGCGAGCTGTTAAAGTGAATCGCGCGGGCGATGATTTCCTTGCCGGTGCCGCTCTCGCCCTCGATCAACAGGTTGGCCGGCAGATCGCTGACTTGCGCGACAGTCTCCAGCACTTTCTGCATGGTCTCGCTTTGGCCGATAATGTTTTGGAATCGATCGCGCGCCTGCACTTCGGTGCGAAGTCGCTTGAGTTCTTTCTGTAGATGTTGCTGCTCCAGCGCTCGTTTGACGTGAATGAGGATCTCGTCGTTGTGAAACGGCTTGGTCACGTAGTGATACGCGCCCGCGCGCATCGCTTCCACCGCGCTCTCGATGGTGCCGAAGGCCGTGATCAGAAGGACCGCGGCGCTGCCATTGATCTCCCGCAGACGACGCACCAGTTCAATGCCCTTCATTTTCGGCATCATGAGGTCGGTGATGATCAAATCGAAACGGCTGTTTCGCTGCTTTTCAATCGCCGATTCGGCGTCGTACGCCATTTCCGCCACATAGCCATCCTCCAGCAGCAGGTCGAAAAGCAATTGGCACATCGCCCGATCGTCATCGACGACCAGAATACGTGGCGCTGCAGTGTTGGTCTTTGCCGTCGTCGAGCTCATTGAAGGTCCGCCTGGACGAACGAGGTCGTCTGGTTATTTTGCCTGGGTAAAGAAATCGTGAACCTGGTGAATTGCCCGGGCTGGCTCTCCACCCGAATCTCACCGCCGTGATCTTTGATGATACCGTAACTCACCGATAAACCCAGTCCGGTGCCCTCGCCCACGTCCTTGGTCGTGAAGAAAGGATCGAACACCTGACTGATATGCTCCACGGGAATGCCTGCGCCATCATCTTCGAACTCTATGACCAGCCTGTCCTCGCCAGCGGTGCGGCTTCCGTTCGTATTGGAATCGCCAACGGTGCCGGCGCGGATCTTGATCGTGCCACCGGGTTTCAATGCATGGAGCGAATTCAAGAACAGGTTGATAAACACTTGCTGCAGCTGGTCGGGGTCCGCCTGAATAGAAGGAAGATCGTCGGCGAGGCGAATATCCAACGTGATGTCTTTATCGACGATCTTGTGCTGGAGAAGTCCGGCCACTTTTTCGAACAAAAGCGCCAGGTCCATATTACGGAACGACGGCTCCTTGCGCCGGGAGAATTCCAGCAATTGACGGACGATCCCGGCGATGCGATCGATCTGCGAACGGATAATTTGCAAATTGTCGTCGATCTCTTCCGCGCTGCGCGGGCGGCGCAGGAGAAAGTCGGCGCGCCCGCCGATGATATTGAGCGGTGTGCCGATTTCGTGAGCCAGACCCGCCGCGAGTTGACCGACGGAGGCGAGTTTATCCGATTGACGCAGGCCTCTTTCCAAATTCAAACGATCCTGTTGCTCCTTCATAAGGCGTCCATACAGTTCCGCGAGTCTTTCGCACATTTGATTGAATTCCTCGGCGAGGGAACTAATTTCATTCTGGCCGCGAATTTCAATGCGTTTTTCCCAGTGTCCCTCGCCGATGGTGCGAATACTTTGAATCAATTGTTGAATCGGACGCGATACGTTGCGACTGACCAGAATCAGGATGACGGTTGTAAGTAAGGCGATGAGGACGAAGGTTGTCAGAATAATCCGGTTCTGCCGCGCTTGTAGCGTCAGATAGTAGCCGATGCCGCGACGCCCGAGTACAAAGGCGCCTTTGACCTGACCGGCGCTATCGATAACCGGCTCGATACGAAAATAGATGGGGTGCGCGGGGCTTTCGAGATAACCTTCGATCCCCTTGCCGCTTGCCAGGACCGCACGAGGATCGATTTTCAGCACCGGTGCGGGATCAAGATTGGGATAATCCCTGGTGTCGGTAAGAGAAACCGACGTCACAATCGGCTCGGCGGAACGATTATAAACGACCACCCCATGAATGTTGCCCTGCCGGGCCACGCTGTCGATAAAATTTTGCGTTGCCTGAACATCTCCCGCATCGCCGTACATGTACCGCAAAGCTGCCTGGATCGAGCGGCTAAGTCCCATCATCCCAACCCGCATCTCACGCAAAATGTTTTCTCTGTCCTGCTGTATGCTGAGATAGCCGTGGCCGAGCATGGTAACGACCAGCGTAGCCACCAAAAAAAGAATGAGCTTCGTCCCGAGTTTCATGTTGAGCTTTTGTCCTAACTTGCCCTCGATCGCCGTGCAGCCGGACGGTCCGCTCCCGTCTTAGATAAATACGAGCCAGGCTCCGTAGCCTTCATATTGTAGCAAATTGCAGCAGCCCGTTGCGATCTGCAACGATGCCGCAAAACACCACACATTACTAGAGAATCGAGCAATGGGGTCCGCGGAAAAATTATCCTCGTGTCAATTTGCAACATGGCTGCTTGGCGCCGCTTTTCTATTCCATTGATTTACAAATGTTATCGAGCGCCACACTCATGGCATCGCAATTGCGGAACCACGAAGCGCGGGCGATTCCAGTGAGCCGTCCGACAAACTCGAAAAGGAGAATGCCGATGAAAATTGCAAATGCGATCTGCAGCGCCCTTTTGCTCGTATGCCTACTGGCGCTTGCAGGTTGTCCGGAAGTAAGCGAGGGGGGTCGCGAATCGTCACAGTCCGGTGAATCTCGCGGTGGCGGCGGCGGAGATTAAACTCCACGCGAAAACCCTATCTCTAAACCAAAGGGAGTAATTTCATGAAAAAAATACTACTGTTAACAGCTTTCATTTTTGGTCTGAACCTCGGCCTGCCGGTCATGAATGCAACCATGGGAATCAGCCAAGCGCAGGAAAGCCCGGAGCCGGCTCCCGAGCCAACACCGAAGCCCGAATCGGATTTTCTACCCGCAGGCAACTGATCCATTCGCGGTCATGAGAAGCGCCGTTTTCCTGCCCGCCACCCCTTCCAAGCGCCCGCTTCAAAACAGCGGGCGCTTGGCCTTCTATCCTTATTCACGGTTCGGGGAAGCGTTTCTGAAATTGACCTACTCAGGGCACGGCCTGCGCCCTCGGTGCCACATAGCGACAGTGCGCAAGACGTGGCGTGGCCGAGCTGCAATGAAACCTTTGCAAAAATAATTTATCTTCTCCCTCCGAACTTGGCGTGCTTTGCGCCTTTGCGCGAGTCCATTTCCTTGCTCGACAATTTTCGCTTTGTCCGGCAAACCAGAAGTACCTTCATTTGAGAGTCACTACACTCGGGCTATTTGTATAACTGATCGAGAAATCCTGATTTTTGAATCTCGTCGATCAAGCTGAGATCCCAGTGATCCTTCTCGCTCAAGCGCTTTGCCTGGGGGAAGTCCAAGGCGGCCAGTTCCAAAAGCGCGCGAACGGCGTCGGGTTGGGGGCGCAAGCCGCGCTCGACGCGGGTTGAGATCTCCTCGTAGAGATACGCCATGATGCCCAGGTCGGGATTGCGCACGTACTTGGAAAAAATCTTCAGGCTCTCGTCTTTGTGAGTTTTCATGTAGTGAATCGCTTCCATATAACCGCGCAGAAAGCGCGCGACCTGAGGCCGGCTCTTCTGTAAAACCGCCGCGGTCGTATTCAAGCCCCCGCCGATGTTGGCCACATCGATTTTTGTGAGAATCCGCATGCCGGCTTTTTCTGAAATCATATCGGACGGCGGCGTGAACATGGTTGCGTGAATCACGCCGCTCGAAAGCGCCGCCACTCGGGCCGCCGGCCCGCCGTCGCCGACCGAGAGAAATGTCACGTCCTTGCTCGCGTCCATGCCGTTATCGCGCAACAGCTTCACGACCCGCGCGTAGGCCGCATCGCGACCGGGGGTAATGCCGATGACTTTGCCTTTGAGCTCGCGCACGGTCTTGATGCCGGGTTGGCTGACCATGGAATATCCCAGCGTATTCGTCGTCACGCCGACACGGGTGATATTCGCGCCTTGAAGGATTGCCGTCGTCGCGCCGAGATCCGAGCCGATGATGAAGTCGACGCTGCCGCCGATCATCGCCGATACCGTTCGCGCGCCGCCGCGCAGGAAAATCAGCTCGACGTCAAGCCCGTGTTTTTTCCAGATGCCCTTGTCCGCCGCCACCCAGGACGGCGCGAAGCCGGTGGCCAGCGAGGGGAAGCCGACGCGAAACGTTTCGGCGCCCCACCCTTTCATCGGATTCAACATAACGACCAGAAAACTCACCATATAAATCCGCTTGCGCTTCATTTCGTAACCTCTCCAGTAACTCGTTTTTATCTCTTGGTCGTTCTCTGCTAAACGACTTGAACTATTTAAACGTTTTGAACGGCTTGAACGAATCTCACGCGTATTTTTTCCAGAGATTCTGTTCGCTCGCAAGCCTCCGCTAACGCCATGCTCCCAGTATTTTGTCGAAAAGCCCGGTTTGCAGGCTGCTCAAAAAGACCTCAGAGGCGAGGCGCGCGAAGATTCGACGAGCGGAAGCGTACAAGCACAGTACGTTGGAGCGAGGCGAACGAGCGCACCCTTCGACCATGCTCAGGGCAATCGGCATATGAGTCTTTTTCAGCAGCCTGCTAGCGATACCCTTCCGCCTGCATGGCGAAGAGCCGAGCGTAAACGCCTTCCTGGCGCACAAGATCTTGATGGCTGCCGGCCTCGGTGATGCGCCCGTCCTGGATGACCACGATGCGATCGGCCATTCTGACCGTGGAAAACCGATGGGAGATCAGGATCGCCATCTTTCCTTCGGTCAATTCCTGAAAGTGGCGGAAGATTTCATATTCCGTCTGCGCATCGAGAGAGGCCGTAGGCTCATCGAGAACCAGGATCTCCGCGTCGCGCATGAACGCGCGCGCCAGCGCGATCCGCTGCCATTGGCCGAGCGAAAGCTCGTGGCCGCCGTGAAACCAGCGCCCCAGCATGGTCTCATAACCCTCCGGCAAGCCTTCGATCATCGAGTGCGCCCCGCTCTTGCGGGCGGACTCGATGATTGCCTCCATGTCATCGGCGGTTTCGATTTGGCCGAAGCCGATATTTTCACGAGCCGGCAAATGATAGCGCACGAAGTCCTGGAAGATGACGCCGATCTTTTGCCGCAGGGCGAGCGGATCGATATCGCGAATGTCGATGCCGTCGATCAGGATGGTCCCTTCCGTCGGATCGTAGAGCCGGCTCAGCAGCTTGATCAGTGTGGTCTTCCCCGCGCCGTTGTGCCCCACCAACGCGATCTTTTCGCCGGGTCGAATCTTCAAGTCAATATCGCGCAACACCCATTCGTCGTTTTCAGGATAGCGAAAACCGACGCCGCGAAACTCGATGCCGCGCGTCATTGAAACGGGCAGCTTAATCGCCGGTGCTGCGACGCGCATCTGCGGCGTGATATCGAGAAACTCGAAATAGTTGGCCATGAATAGATTGTTTTCATAAATGTTGCCGACCGCCGCCAGGATCGATTGGAAGGTCGATTGGCCCTGGCGAAAAATAGTCAAGTAAAGCGTCATATCGCCGAGCGATATGCTGCCTTGCACCGTGCGCCAGACGATCCACGCATAGGCGCCGTAGAATCCCATCGTCGCGATCAGCCCGAGACTGAAACCGACGGTAGCGCGTTTGATGGCCAGTGTTCTGTCTTCCGCGAAGAATTTGGCGAATAGCTCCGTGTAACGCTTCAACAACTTGTCGCCGAGATTGAACAGTTTGATTTCTTTAGCGGCGCTGTCCTCGGTGAGAAGCCGCGCCAGGTAGTTAATTTGCCGGGTCTCCGGCGCGCGGCGCGTGAGCAGCCGGAAACCTTGCTCCGAGAAACGCGTCTCGGCAATGAACGCCGGAATGCTCGTCGCCAGCAGAATCAGCACGAGCCACGGGCTGAAGCGAAGCATCAACACGGCAAAAGAGATGAGCGTGATCAAGTTCTGCACGATCTGGAAACTATCGTTGATCAGCTCGACGGGTTTATAGCCGCCTTCCCGGCGCGCATTCTGCAAACGGTCGTAATAGTCGGGGTGCTCGAAGAAAGACAGGTCCAGAGTCAGCGCCTTGCGGATAATTTCGGCGCGAATCCGGTTGGCCAGTTGAAGCTGGATGAGCTGTTGAATCAGCCGGCGCGAGTGATTGAGCGCCGTGCTCAGCAAAAAAAGAACAAGCTCGAGCACGAGATAGTAAAAAACTGTCCTGACTTGATCGGGGTCGTGCCCGCCCTGGATGGATGCCACGACACCGTCCACGATCAGCTTGCCGACCCAGGCTTGAGTCGCCGGAAGTAGCGCTCCCGCGAGCGTAAGAAAAGCCAGCTCCACCGTCGCGATGGGGTTGGCTTGCCAAACCAACTTGAGCGCCTGAGGCGTATGCCTGAATGAGGTTCTAATTTTCTGCCAGTGCTGTACCCAGGGAATCATCGACCTGTGCCTCCAAAACATCCGGCTACGTTCCGGCAAGAATGCAACGAGCCGCGAAAAATGAATCTCAAGATAGCACGATCCGAACTCAAAATTGTAGGATGGGTGGAGCGCAGCGATACCCATCATCTGAAGTTTGACAGGAGCACGCATCGCTCGCTATTTTCAGTCGATCAAGATTGTAGGATGGGTGGAGCGCAGCGATACCCATCACTTCCGGTGTCCATCCGGACGGCTGCTCCAACAAGAAGTTTGACAGGGGCACGCAACGCTCGGTATTTTCATAGGCATTCAAACTCAAACGATCATGTTTCCCCATCGGAGGCTTCATGCGCATCGCAATTGGATTACCCAGCCGCATTCCCGCCGCATCCGGCGATTTGATGCTCGAATGGGCAACGCGCGCCGACCAGGGTCCGTTCTCGAGCGTGGTCGTCACGGATCGTGTCGTTTCCCAAGCGCTCGAGCCACTCGCAGTCCTGGCGCAGGCAGCGGGAGCCACCCGCCGCATCCGTCTCATGACCAGCGTCGTGATCGGCCCGACGCGTGAGACCACGCTCCTGGCCAGACAAGCGGCTACAATCGACGTGCTTTCGGGCGGCAGGCTTACGCTTGGCGTCGGCATCGGCGTGCGCGCCAATGATTATCAGGCAACCGGCTTCGCCTTTCATCGGCGCGGCAGGAGGTCCGAAGAACAGTTGCCGTTGCTCCGGCGATTGTGGCGCGGCGAAGCGCTCTCGAATGACATTGGCGCCATCGGACCGCTATCGCCGCGACCGGGCGGCCCGGAGCTCTTGATCGGCGGTTACGTGCCCGCCATTGTTCAACGCATCGCCAAATGGGGCGACGGCTATATGGCGCCGGGCGGCGGCGAGCCCGAGGCGATGCTCAAGATGTGGCGTGAAATCGAGCAGGCGTGGAGCGACGCGGGCCGCTCGGGAAAACCGCGCTGGGTCGGCGCCAGTTATTTTGCCCTCGGACCGAATGCCTCCGACCATGCGGCGCGCTACATCGGTGCAAACTACGGTTACAATCCCGAGCTCGCGGCAAAACGCCTGCGTACCCTGCCCGCTTCAACCGCTGCCCTAGAGGACGCAATCAAGCGCCAGGCGGACATGGGCGTGGATGAATTTATTTTGCGTCCGTGCGCCGAAGATTTGGACCAGATGAACCTGCTCGCCGAAATCGCCGCGCGGGTCGGTTAAGAGCAACCAAAACCGCCGAGTTCAATCTGGATCTGCCGGTCCCGGCGGTTGATGTGAATCGCTTCCACCCTCACTACATCGCCTCGGTGCTCCGTAAAATGACCAGTCAATACTGGATCACCAATAGACACGGACGCCCCCGGCGTTGACATGGCCACCGCCAATCTTTTACCCTGCTTGTTAAATGTCGATAAAACTATGGAACCCTTTGACTCTTGAAATCTTCAGTCTAACGTCTTCACGATACAAGACATCCATCATTCACTAGATTCATGTCGATCATCGAGCATCTTCCGTCCTGGTTGCCGGGCAGTTCCTTTCCGCCGCTTACGCAAACCAAGAACTGGCGGCTGTTGGTATTTTCCGCGGTGTTCGTTCTCTTCGCCGCCGCCGGTCTGATCTACAATTACACCCGGGCAGCGGAATACCGCGCCGGCGCGCGAGTGGAAATCATTCCCGCGGAAAAGATCCCGGGCGAACCGAATACCGGGGTTGTTTTGAACAGCGGCCCCGACGGGCCCTTTCTTACCGAGGTACAGCTGCTTACCGCGCGGGCGGCGCTTACCGAGCTGGCCGCGCGTATCCCACGCGCCGGGTTTGCCGAATTGATGACCGGCGCCGATCCTGTTCTGGAGCTGCAACGAATGATTTCCGTAAACCCCGTTGCGGGAACCCAGGTCGTCCAGCTTTGGGCCGCTGGAGGGAAACCGGAGCTTCTGCCGTTTGTTCTCAACGAGCTTATCAATATTTACCAAACCCAGCTCGGCGAGCGCTTCGTGGATACTTCCACTGACGCTCTCGCCCAGGCGCGCGATGAAACCAATAAATATAAAACGGCAATCTTGAAACTTCGCGGCGAGCTCGAATCTTTCCGAACCCGCTACGGCATCGTTTCCAAGGAGCGCGACGAGAACGAGCCAACGGCGCGCGCCAAGGGCTTAAACGCCGCGATCAACGTGGCCGAAGAAAAAGCCATCGCCGGCCAAAGCAAGCTCAATTCCATAAGAGCGGCCATCGCGGCGGGCAAGGCTGTGACTCGCGCGAAGGACAATCCGACACTCGCGGCCATGGAGCAGCGGCTTTCGCAGGCGCGCGAGGAATGGAAGCAGCTCGAACGCCGCTATACCGCCGCGTACCTCGCGCGCGAGCGGGAAGCAATGGCGCTGAAAACCAAAATTCCCGAGCTGGAAGAGCAAATCCGGCGCGAACGTGAAGCCAGCCAGCAAGCCAATCTCGCCGAGGCGGAGCAGGAGGCAGCGCAAGCTCAGGAAGCCCTGGCAAACTTGAAGCGGCAGCTCTCCGGCGAAAAATCCAACGTGCAATCGTTCTCCACGCGCTTGACCGAGCACAATGCGCTGCAAACACAGCTCGAAGGCCTTGAGAAGCTCTACGACGGCGCGGCGGAACGGCTGGTCAAAATCGAGGCGCGCGAGGGCGCGCGCAGGCCCAAGCTTCGGGTGATTCAATCGGCAAGCGTTCCGAGCGAGCCCTGGCGCCCCAACTATCATCGCGACGCCGCCATCGTCATTGCCGGCTCGCTCATTTTGGGCTGGCTCGCAGCCTGGCTCGCCGATTTTTTACTGCGCCGCGAGAGCGGCCCCACCGTGATTGTTGCGCCCACGCCGATGCCCTATCCGATCAGCGTCACAGAGCTCACGCACCATTCGGCGCCTGCCCTGGGCCCCGCGCCGGTAACCGCGCAGCTGCCAGCGCCGGGGAATTTGCCGCGCGAGCTCGAATCTGTCGAGCTCGCCGTAATGTTCGATTCCGCCGACCTTGAAGCCCAAATAGCCATGGCCGCGTTGCTCTGCGGCCTCAGCCCGGAAGAGCTAGTTGCACTGACGTGGAATGCGTTGGATGGCCAAACCAACATCATCAAAATAGCCGGTCCCGCGCCTCGCTCAATTCAAATCGCACCGGAAGTGAGCGGCTTGTTTACGGCCATGCGACAACAGAGAAATGCGCAATCTGTGGACCGTCTGCTCGGCGAGCCGGGAGCTGATGCTCTGCCGCTGAGCCACCTCGAGGCGTTGATTTCCTACACGGCACACGATGCCGCGCTGCAGCAGCCGGCCGAGGCCACGCCCTGGGCGCTGCGCCACACGTTTATCTGCCATCTCGTGCGCCAGGGAATTCGTTTCAGCGACCTGGCGCGCATCGTCGGCACTCTGCCCGCGGAAGTCACCGCGGCCTACGGCGCGATCTCACCTTTAGGGAGCCGCCGCTCCATCGACGAGACCGATAGGGTCATACCCGCGCTCCGCGAGTTTGCCAAAAAGTTCGAAACCCAGCCGCCGCAAGCTCATTCGTAAGAATGTGCCGTCGGGAATTGCAGGTTGCCGAAAGTCTCACGCTGTTCCTGCGCGCATCGCCGCAACTAAATGCGCGAAAAGTTTCACCACGAAGGTCGTGAAGAGCACGAAGTTTGTGTAGGGGCGGGTTTGAAACCCGCCCTTATCTCACGCCCT
>CAMLCX010000090.1 GCA_946478635.1 uncultured Pseudomonadota bacterium | reverse complement strand
CGGGTTACGACGAAAAGAGCGTAGCCAATTTTTATCGCGGCAAGACCGTGACGATTGTCGTCGGTCATTCGGCGGGCGGTGGATTCGACCGCTACGCGCGGGCCATCGCGCGGTACTTCGGCAAGTACATTCCCGGCAATCCCGCCGTGCTCGTCAACAATATGGTGGGCGCGGGGACCATGGTTTCCGCCAACTATACCTACAACCAGGCGCCCAAGGACGGGACGGTCATCAACAGTTTCGACGGCGGCATCTGGCCGTCGCAGCTTTACGGCTCATCGGCGGCGCAATTCGATCTCGGCAAATTCAACTACATCGGCGCGCCGGACATTTTTAAATACATCATGGTGGTCACCAAGCAATCGGGGATCACCAAGATGGAGGATTTCATGAGCGGCGCCAAGGAAGTGATCGTCGGCGCGGTGCCTAATACCAGCATTCAGCATTCGGCGACGTTCCTCAGGGATGTGCTCGGCGCTCGGGTGAAGCTGGTTTCGGGCTTCAAAGGCACGGCGGAGATTCGCCTCGCCATGCAGTCGGGCGAAGTTAACAGCGTGATCACGGGTTGGGAGACCCTGGGGGTTTCCAACTACAAAGACTTCGAAAGCGGCGAATGGTTGATTCTCTCCCAGTGGGTGGACGAGCCGCTGACGGATTTGCCGCAGAAAAACGTGCCGTCGATTTATCAGTACGCGCGCAACGACGAAGAACGTCAGATGTTGAAGCTGGGATTAGTGAAGCCTAATTATTATTCGCGCCCGTACGCGATGCCGCCCGGCGTGCCGTTGGATCGGGTGCGCGCGGTGGAGGCGGCTTTTTTGAAAACGCTAAAGGATCCGGAGCTCGTCGCGGACGCGGATAAAACGCGAATGACGGTCAGCCCGATCACGGGCACCGAACTGCACAAGATGTTCGTCGAAGGATTATCCATGCCGGCGGCGCTCAAACAAAAGCTCAAACCGATCCTGGCGCCCAAGGGTTAGAAGCCGGTTTTTGCAAAGTCGTTACTGCTCGATGTTTCTGCACTCGCTGGCTGCAGAATTTTGCAAGTTAGTGTCGGGGTTGTCCACTCCCCCTTTGGCAAAGGGGGATTTAGGGGGATTTGTTTCTAGCGTGCGCGAACAAAATCCCTCCGTTCCCCCCTTTTTCTAAGGGGGGCAGTTGGAGGGCGCCGACATCTCTCTCGTCTGGTGCTTTGTCTTTGCTTTGGAAGAAAATTCTCACAATTTCGGGATGTGCAGTGTTTTGCTGATCATCGTCGAGCCATTGACGAAGAAGAGCAGTGAGAACGGATGCCAGTTCGCGCCGGCGATCTGGATGACGCCGAAAGGAAGGTTGTCGCCGACGCGCCCCATGTACTCACATAGCGCAAGTATGGCGACGAGAATCAGGCTCGAAGGTATCGGCGTGCCTTCGAAGTATTTGACTTTGCCGGAAGCGTCGCTCAAGTCTCCGGCGGTGACGTTGTAGCGCGCCAAGCGGCTGATGCCGCAGGCGACGAAGTAAACCAGAATGATGCCGTCCACAATACCGCGCATGCCCAGTCCAAAGGCGAGGGCCGCGGGAGCGACGCCGAAACTGACGACATCGGCGAGCGAATCGAGCTCCTGTCCGAAGGGCGAATGCTCGTCGCGCCGCCGGGCGATTTGTCCGTCGGCGATATCGAACAACAGCGCGACCAGCAAAAGCCCCATCGACAGATAGACACGCCAGATTTCCGGCGCGATCAGATAACTCATGATCGCGAAAATCGCCGCGGTTCCGGCGGCGCCATTGGCGAGCGTGATGAGATCCGCGGGGTGATAGTTCCTCAGCATCGAGAAGTGAACACGCTTCTTTTTTGCCGGTCGAGTGGTCATGGTTGCCGCCTTCTTTTGCGTTTGCGTGAACGCTAACATCCCGGCGCCGGGGCTGTCCATAAGAACCTGCAGCGCATAAGCCACAACCAAAACGAGAAACAACAGGATTCACCGTAAAGGCCCATGGCCGCAGATCCGCAACCAAAGCCGGAGTATCTCCCGCAAAGGCGCAAAGGTGACGGGTTGTCATTTCGGGGAGAAATCTTTCTTAGATCCCTCGCTCCGGCTCGGGATGACACGCCTCGGCGTGTCACTTAGCGTCTTTGCGCCCCTTCGATGGACTCAGGACATGCTTGGCGAGAGGAATTTCCGAATCCGAGAGTCTTCGACTTTCGGAATATTTAAGC
The DNA here is from genome assembly GCA_946478635.1 of uncultured Pseudomonadota bacterium. The sequence continues at coordinate 10,627 of CAMLCX010000090.1, read as the reverse complement.
GGTACGCTATGACAAACATGTTGGAGTTAGTTTTGGATAGCAATCCGAAGGACACGAACCCCGAAGGTCGGAATAATTTTCACTCCTAAACTTCGTGCTCTTCGTTTGCTCTTTTGAAAATACTTGTGCGTGGATGATCTATAGAATGAAGAACCCGAGTACGAGAAGTAATCGCAACGTTCCGTCGTACCCGCAAAAGCGGGTATCCAGGCTAATTGGGGCGGAAAATAAACCTGGATTCCCGCGTGCGCGGGAATGACGAGTCGCGGGGAAAACATGCGGAGGTAAATCCCCCCATTTTCATCTTTCATCCTCTGTGGGCGACCGTAAGGTCATGAATCAGCTTCGTGGTGAGATGGTATGTTCGGTTCGGTAATCGCGGCTGCGCGACCTGCGGCAAGAAAATAGACCGCCCACAAACCGAGGCTCACGCATAAAACACCGATGCGGCTCGCGTAGTCGATTCCGCTCGGCGAAACGAAACCTTCGATGAATCCGGCGATGACGAGCATTACCACGCAGCCAAGTTCGATCACGAGCGCGTCGCCGCCGGCATTTTTGAGAGCAGTGCTGCGGCGCCATTGCCCAGGCGCGACGATCGCCGCGGCGAGAACATAGCCGGCTGCTCCTGCCAAACAGATTGCCAACAATTCAGTACCCCCGTGCGGCATGATCCAACCCCACAGCGCGCGGTCCTTGCCGTGAAGCGTCATCCAGCCGGCGACGGAGCCCAGGTGGATGCCGTTGAACAGCAGCAGCACGGTTGTGCCGATGCCGGCGGTGAGACCGAAACCGAAGGCGAGTAAGGTCACCTGGATGTTGTTGGAAATAATCAACGACGAAACCACCGGCCGCGCCAGACTGGGAATGTTATGGAGGTTTTCCTTGCTGGCGGGATCGAAGTCGAGAAAGTCTTCGGAGAGCAAGTCATAACCGAGGGACGGATAGAACTGCACCGCGACAAAACTGACCAGCGCCGAGCCAAAAAAAATCGCGGCGGATAAACCCACGGCCCAGGCGCATTTACGCACCATACGAGCAAAGCCGGCGTAAGACGCCGCGCCGTCATGGGGCAGGCGAATCTGACCATAAAGGAGGTTGTGGCCGGCGACGGCGATGCGATTGAGCTGGTCGATGGTTTCGCGCGCCGCGCCGAGGGAGCGCGCTCGCGCCAGGTCGGCGGTGAGCGATTGGTAGTCGTCGATCAAGCGCTCAAGCTCGGGGCCGCTCAAGCGGCGCAGGGCGCGGCGGCTGCGCAAAAGCGTTTGTGCGCGCCGGTAAAAGCCCGTCCATTGTTCGAGTTTCTCCGTCGAGTTTTCCATGTGATTCCGTTTCTAAAATAACGACGATGGCAGCGGCGCCTTGGCAGTCATGACAGGTGGATTTTTCTGTTGCGCGGATTCGAGAATTTCCAGCAGTAGCCGTTCGCAGCGCTCGGTTCGTTCGGCGCTCCGCGCCAAAGAGTCGCGATCTTCGCCGAGCAAGGGTAGCAGCGGTTCGGCGATTTGCCAGGCCAATTGACCGCGGCGCTCCGCGGATAGCTCGCGCGAGCGAGCGAGAAATTGCTCGATCAAGCCAAGCTGCTGGGCCGAGATCGTGCCGCGCGGCAGGGTGAGCGCCTGGCGCGACCGTCCTTGTTCGATGCGTTTAGCCCAGGCGGCGCCGCTTGCGCCTTGCGCAGCCAGGTCGAACTTCTCGACGACGACATAAGTTCCCGCCACCATGTCGCCCAAACGGCGACCGAGCGGATCGAAGTGCATCACCAGCCCGCCTAAAATGTAACTGGGCGGCGGCAACATGTCGGCGGCGCGGACCAAATTGCGCAGTGCCGCCTCGCGCAAACCAATCGGCAGGCCGTCTTGACGAATAACGCGAATGCCCATGCGTTTCTTTCCAGGCGTCGACCCTTTTCGCAAACCCTCGAAAAAAACGTAATAACCCCAGTTGATCAGAAAAATGATCAGGATCAGTACGGCCCATACCCAGGAGACGCTGATGTTGCCGCCCGAGGACCGGGCGAGGGATCTCAGGGCCAATAGCCCGCCGGTCAAATACGCGACAAAAATGATGGCGATGATCAAGAGAACGCTAAAAATAAAATCAATCACGTAGGCGGAGAAACGAGATCCGGGGCCGGCAAGCTCGAATTCCAGGCTCACGTGATCGGGTGTGGATATATGAACTCGTTCTTCCATGATGACTACTGTGGCTTAAAATTTCCTAGCCCAGGACCGTGGATTCCGCTGTGCCACATCCGGTTAGAAATTCGGAAATCGGATGCTTCACCACAGAGGCGCAGAGGGCGCAGAGAAAAGAATTCTAACAAGAAATACTCCGAACTCTATGTACTCTGTACTATTATCGTTGAGAGTTTTCGCAGCTTGCGCAAATTTTTGAGGCACCAAAGCTACGATTCGATTCTACAGGACAATTCGACCTCACCACGAAGGTCACGAAGAGCACGAAGTGTAGGGGCGGGTTTGAAACCCGCCCTTACCTCACACCCTTCGTGTCCTTCGTGCCTTCGTGGTGAATCCCTCTTTTTTGGTTGCGGCTCAGCCACGCTCGAATCATTGCAGGTTTGCCTGGCGAATTTCCAGGTAGCGCTTGACCAGATGAACGCTCAGATGAGCGGGATCGGTATCGAGCACCAAAATACCGCGCGAGCGCATGCTTTCGATCGCGAGTCTTCTGCGCCGCAACTGATCGCAGGCGGCAGCCTTGCGATAGGCTTCTTCCACGGTCGCCGGAATGGCACGCGCAATCTCGCCGATCGCCGGTTCGCTGAGAACGACGCAGAGCACCAAATGCCTTTCCGCCGCGCGCGAAAGATTATTGATCAAGCCCGCGCTTGCCGAAGCGTCCAATACGTCGGTCAACAAGATGACCAGACTGCGCCGCGTGAGCAGGGTCATGATTTGCGCAATAGCCTGCCAGTAATCCGATTCCACCGCGCGCACTTGAACGGCGTAGAGCGATTCGAGCACGCGGGGCATTAGCGATGGGCCGCGCACGGTGGGAAGAAATGATTCGATCTTGTTGGAAAAAGAGGCCACCGAAAGAGCATCGCCGCGTTTTTGTACGACATAGCTCAGCATGACAGCCGCATTGAGCGCATGTTCGAGCTTGGAATACTTGTCGACGGTTTCCGCCATCAGACGGCCGGCGTCCAGAAGAATCGCTAGTTGCTGTCCCTTTTCCACCTGCTTGTTCCGGCTAATCGGTGCGCCGCGCCGCGCGGTCGCTTTCCAATCGATATTGCGTGAATCTTCGCCGGATATATACGGACGCAGGCTTTCGAAATCAGTGCCGACCGCTTTAATCGGCCGGGGCTTGCGCACGACTTCTTCGCGCCGATCGATTTGCGCCAGCAGATGATATTGATCGGCGCCGCGGAAGTTTGGATACACCTTGGCCGTGTTCGCAACCGTGAGTGCCAACTGTTTCTGGATCAGGTCCCGCTCACCCGACACCCGCAGGATCACATCGCCGAAATCGTAGGCGCCGCGCCGGAGCGGCCGCACGACGTAGGCCAAGCGCGCTTCGCCGGCTGTCGGGATGACCACCTGCGGCAGTTCCGTGTCCGAGGCGAAAATATCCGGCAGTTCGTCGCGCACCGCAGCTTTAATCGGGCGGGCGGAGAGATTGGTTAGAACTAGCGTGATCGAATGCTCCACGTCGAAAGCGAAGCGGGGCGGCAATTGGCGTAGCGCCCGGAGCCGGGAATTCGGCGGAATCGTCGCCGCGTCGCGCCAGCAGAGCACGGCCAGGATGAGAAAATAGCTCAGCCCCACGACCCACCCGCCGGGGAAAATCAGCGCCAACAGCCAGAGCGGCGCGCCCAGGACGATCAGCCGGATCAGGCGCAATGTGGGTAGAAAAGAAATCTTGTTTCTCCCGTGTCGGAGCGATTTGAAAACATTTCGTTAGGGTCCATTTCCCCGCAGCTTGCTAGGCTAGGTGAAGCCGCTTGCCTATTCGACATCCGTCATTCCCTCATGCTCCAAGCGGTGGTTCGACGGTGCTCACCACAGATGGACTCCGAACTGGACCCCCGATAAAAACATTCGGGGGTGACGCATTTAAGACAAATCTCATCGCCTGGGTCGGCGACCTCCCGCTAGCGCGGCACGTCCACCTGGGCGAGCAGCGACTGGATGCAACTGTCCGGCGTTAGCCCTTCGATTTCCGCTTCCGGCGTCAGACGAATGCGATGGCGCAGCACCGGCGGCGCCATGATCTGGATTTCATCCGGCGTGACGTAGTCTTTGCCGCGAAGGAGGGCGAGCGCCTTGGCCGCCTGCAGGAGCATGATCGCCGCGCGCGGGCTGGCGCCGAGGGTCAGGCTTGGATAAGTGCGCGATTGGCGAATGAGCCGCAGCGTATATTCCGTCACGCTGTCGTCGACGCGAACGGCATGGCTTGCCGCGCGTAGCTCGTGGATTTCTTCCGGGCCGATCACCGGTTGGATGATGCTGTGGGCCTGGGCCGCTTTGTCGCCGAGAGCCTGCATCGCCTTGAGCATCGAGCGCTCTTCTTCTTCAGCCGGATAATCGATGATTACTTTCATCAAAAATCTGTCAAGCTGGGCTTCCGGCAGGGGATAGGTGCCCTCGTACTCGATCGGGTTTTGCGTCGCCACGACGGTAAAACAGCGCGACAACGGCCGGCTCTGGCCGTCGATGCTGATTTGATATTCCTGCATCGCCTCGAGTAGCGCGGCCTGGGTCTTGGCCGGAGCGCGGTTGATCTCATCGGCCAGCACGATGTCGGCAAAGAGCGGACCGGGTCGGAAACTGAACTCGTGCGTCGAAGATTCGAAAACGTTAACGCCGGTGATATCGGACGGCATGAGATCCGGGGTAAACTGGATGCGCGAAAAGCGGCAGCGCAACGCGGCGGCAAGACTGCGCGCGAGCAGCGTCTTGGCCACGCCCGGGACGCCTTCGAGCAGCACATGACCGCCGGCGGTGAGCGCGACCAACAAACTTTGGATCGCCGTCCCTTGGCCGTGGATCACCTTCTGCAATTCTGTTTGCACTGCGCGGCCGACGTTGAACACATCGGCGGAGATGCTTTTTTCGCTCATGGTTTTTGTCCTTTGATGATTTCTCCCGCTGTTCGCCCCAGCTCGATAAACTCACGATCGTTCAGGCGCACGCCGGCTTTTACTTTGGCGAACAAGGCTCGCAGCGCGGTGAGCGGCGCGGCTGCGCTGTGGCTTTTTGCCAAAGTTTCCAATTCTCGACCGAGATCGGCGCTATCGATGGTCTTGCCGTGGGCCTTGCCGAGATTTTGGCAGAGATGCTGCACGATCAGGTCCGCCGCCAATCCCTGCGCCCGCGCAACTTGCAGAACGCCGGCGCGCGCATGGACGAGTTCCAACGGACTGGCGCGATCAGGCGAAGGCAGTTCTTTAATCCGCCCAAAGCGGCGCCGATAAACAAAGATGTAAAGGCATCCGGCGAATACGATTTGCAACACACACCATCCCCAGGGCGTCATAAAGAAAGCGCGGGTCAATTCACCCGTGCCGCGCTTTTGGCCGAAGCCATGATGATACTCATCAAAAAGCACCTTGCCGCCCCAGCCGGCGGCGAGGCTGACCAACCAGACTGCGTTGTCGGAGCGGCGCAGCAAGCCGTTGCTTGCCACGGTGGGATCGGCGATCGCGGTGATCCGTCCTTTGCCGACGGGAATTTCAACAGCGAGAGGCGCGCCGTCGGCCAAAGCGATAATCTTTGCGCCGGCGGTGGCAGCAAAACTCCGGCGCCAGCTCAAAACGATTTCTCCCTTGGGCACCGAAGGTCCGCTGGCTCGCCCGGTGGAAACGCCAGCCGCTTTCGTCCATTTTAATCCTTGCGCGTAACGCGCCAAAAATGTGCCGCCGCTCCCGTGACCTTCATCATCGGCCGGTTCTTCTTTCGAATACAGCTCATCCGTCGCGATTCGCTGGCGTAGCGGCCAACCGTTGGCCGTGAGCACAATGAGCTGGCCGCCCGCGTCAAGCCAACGATGGAGGCGTTCGGCTTCGTTCGCGCCGAGTGGCCGCATGGGTCCGGCCATGACAACGGTGCCCGGCGCGTCCAGCGCTCCCGGTAACGGCAGCAAATTGAGCGGCCGGCGCCATTGTTCGGTGGCCGGTAAAAACTGTTTGACGATCAGAAACAGCGCGCGAGCGCCGGTCGGGTCGGTGAAAAAAGTCGAGGGGCGCTGCAGCATCGTGTCTCTACTTTGATGGCTCGAGAAACTCGCCAGCAGAACCGAGAGAACGAGAAAAGTTCCGGTCGCGAGAGCCGCGGTCAGGCGATTGACGGTTTGCGGTGTCATGTAACCGTGCTCGCTTCGTTGCACATGCGGTCGACGCGCAAAACCAGCGCTTCGACTACGTCCGCGGAAATGTTTCGACTGGCGTAGACGACTTGGTCGTAGAGCTCGGTCAACTCGGTAAAAGTCGGACGCCATGGGTGCGTTTGAGCGCACTCGCGCAGATAGTGGGAGTTGGTTTTCCAGCCGGCAAACTGCACCGCGCCCTGTTGGTCGAGCAGACCGAGCAGGACACGATGCGCGATCCATGTCGCGCGCCGGAGATCGCCCTCGCTCAATTTAGCGCGCGCGAGCTGCAAGGCTTCGCGCCAGTTTGCCGCTGCTCCTTCGAGGATCTCCCAACGCGCCGGCCGGCTGCTCCCATTCTCGTTCTTGCGTCGAAACGGCAGGACGTCCGCCAGGGCCAGATAGAGGATGTGGCCGAGGCAGGCAAGCAAAAGTAGAAGGGCGATACTGAACAAGATCCGCGCCAAGAGAGGGTTTGCTTCCGACCAGCTGCCAAGCTTGTCGAGCCACTCTTTGATAGCTGTTAACAGGTCTATCAAGTATTCGTGCCAGCGCGACGGCTCGGCAAATTCCGGACGCTCGAACACCGCGCGAGTTGCTTCGCGGATTTTTTCCGGAGCAGGAATTTGACTGAGATGCGCAGCGGCCGGCATTAACGATCAGCTGCTCGGCGTAACCGCCACCGCCAGGGGCTGGAGCTCGGTCGCCATCGCGCGGCTGAGCATCTCGAGATCGAAGCCCTCCTTGCGGATGCGCATATCGTAATAAAGCAGGATCGCCGCGATGATGCCGAGGGGCGTTAGAAAGATTGACAGCAGATTATTGAGCGCCGAGCTGAGAATCGCGCCGCTTCCGCCTTGGGAGCTGAATAACATGCCGGCGATCACGCCGACGCCGCCCGCCAGAACCAATTGAAGGAGATTGACGACGAGCAGGATGCAAAATGCTTTGCCGCGGTAGTCCTTTATCAAATCGCGGCTGCGCCGCAGGCTCGGGATGGCTTTTTGGCCTTCGATCAGGATTATCGGTACGATCAGTGAATAGGACAACATCCAGAGAATTCCGGGAACGATCAATAAAAGAAAACCGAACATCACGCGGATGGTCGCTGTGATCTGCGCGATCGACAAGGGCCAGAAATGGCTCAAACCCCGGCGCAGCGCATCGCCGATCGTCACGTGGTTGCCCAAATAGCGCTCGCTGATCGCATAGGTGGTCGCGCCGCTGGCCAGCGGAAATGCGATGCTCGCCCAGAGGATCAAAAAAAGGACTTGAAAAAGCAGAGCCGACAAGCCGCCGTCCTTGGAGGGAAGATTTGCCCCGATACTCGACTCGATCGCCAGCATGATGAGATAAAAGGGCACGTAGGCGGCGGCCGAGATGCCAAGCATGAGCGCGAAATTGCCGGTGTAGAGGCGAAATGCGCGATCGAGCAGAACGCCGGTGGTCATGGGTTCAAATCTGGGAGAATCTTCGGCACTCATGTGGTTTATGGCCCCCTTTCCTGAACCGGATCCCGCTCGGTTTGGCTGCGGAGTGAAATCTTATTTTCCGTTTTACAATGTTTGCCGGCGCGCGCTCGATTGTGCCGGCCAATAACTGTGGATCTTTGAAACCGCGCCCGCAGTAATTATAGCACAGCTTGAGGAATTGTCGGTCGTTTTTGTGTCACGAGGCTACTTAGAGTAGCGTATCGACCAGCTTCCGGACGCGCTGCCGCCAGTCCAAAGGCCGCGCAAGGCTTCCTTGGCTGCAGCCGCGAAGAGATCGGAAAAGCTGGCGTTGCGTACATGAGGCAACTCGGCGGACCAGCTACCGGTGTATTCTTGCTGGCGGCCTTCGACCTCGGCGCGCCAGACGCCGTTCCATCCGGTATCGTGTTTGTCGGCGCCCCAGCCGCCGCGCATGACGGTGGCGCCGTTGGCGTCGCTCAGCGTCCAGCCGCCGCTTGCCGATCGCTGGGTCGAATTGGCCGCAACGTTCCAGGTGCCATTGAATGTGCGGCCGTCGGCGCTGCGCGCGCTCCAGGTGGACGAGCCGCTTTCTTTTTCCTTGAAGGCTTCCTTGGCCTGATGATCAGCGACGACGTCAGCGGCGCGCACCCAACCGATAAGACCTTGCTTGGTGCGCACCATGTACCAGGTTTCCGCCCCGACCGCCTCGACCATGGGAAATAACGCTTCCCCTTTTTCGAGCGTGGCGATGCGGTCAGTCTCGGCGTCCTGCACGGCATACACCGCGACACCGGTTTCGCGCGCGATCAAAGCCGGCGGCGCGCCAGCGGCACCGGCGGTTTGCGCCGGCGCGAAAATCAAGCAAATCAAAAAAAACATGAAGCGGAGAAATGCCGATTGTGCTCTCATCGTGCGTACCTCGTCTGATCCAATGGAATCCCGCCTGACAGGCAGCGGTTCTTGGCGCTATTTTAGCCGACTCAGGGCCGTGGAGTCATCACCGATTTTTTAGGGGATACTGAGATGTAAGCGAAGAAAATGTGAGCGCTGCCGCCCGTCATCGCGCATTTTTGTAGCGGGATCCCGGGCGATGAGCCAACGTCATCCCCTGACCGTGGCAGGAGATGTCATTGTAGCGCACGCTGGCTCGTGCAGCAGCTCAAAGAACGAACGCGCACGCACACTGTTGCGCGTGCGGTTCGCACTCGTCTCGTTCAGGCGTGAGCGTGATGGCCGATCGGCCGAATGGTCGTTGCTTCCTTCGTGTGCTTTTCCTCAGTCGCGAGCATTGCGAAATTCGCTGCGACCAACCCGCCGATGCAAAGACCGGCAGCGAGGCCAAAGACAACTGAAGCCAGAAGCGCTAAACCGCCCTCCGCGATCGCATCGGACGCTGCGACCCCTGTGATGATCGCAGTGAACAGCGCTCCTACGATCACGCCGTGAAAAAGATGCCTGTTCATAGAATTCCTCCAAGACGAGCTAGTCTATCGCTTGGAGCAATATGTACGCCAAAGTTTATTTGAGCAATTTTTCTGGAGAATGTTTCGCTGAGACCGCGGTGCATTCTTGAATTGAAGAAAATCGCCTGAGACAATTCCGAGGCTTAAGAATGCTCGCCAAGCGAACTTCTGGTATCGGGCGAGAATTTATTTGCCGGCGAATACCGCGGGCGCGGGCGAATTCGTTGAATCAGCGTTGGCCTTGTCCAGTGAAAGCTCATCGCGGGCAGCTGCCAAAACCATGGCCGGACTGACGCCGTCCGCACCGGAGACAACGCGCGCCGCACTCGGCGGCGGCGACCAGCGCGAAACATCGCGGGCCTGGAAGATCGCCAACACCCGAATGCCGGTGGCGCAGGCGAGATGCATGGGCCCGGAGTCGCAACAGATCAGCAGATCGAGATGCGCGACGATGGCGGCAAACTTCCGCGCCGACGGTTCGAAGACAATCGGAACCGACGGATCGAGAAATCCGCGCAGCGAATCGGCAATGTCTTTTTCTTCAGGCCCGAGAAAAACAACCACCGTCGCGCCGTCATGCCGAAGCCCCTCGATGACTTCAATAAAATTTTCGAGCGGCCAACGCTTGCCCCGGAGCTTTCGGCCGCCGACGAACACACCGACCGTGTTTCCAGTGATCTTGCGAGTTAAAGATTCAAGCTTTTCCAGCCCGGCGGTTTTTTCGGCGGCGGTGAACGCGAGCGATCCCACCGAGTCGATTTGCTGGAGGCCCAAGGCGGCGAGAAACTCGCTGAGCTTGCGATATTTGTTCGGGGTGGCGAGCTTGTCGACTCGCAGATTGAATAATCGGTCCCACCTGCCGGCGATGCCAGCGCGGATTCGCGCTCCGGATAAACCGACGATGAAAGAGCCGATGCCCGATTGCGAGCAGCTGACCTCCACCGCCAGATCGTAGCGATTTGCGCGCAGCTGCCGCATCATTTGCGGATAGCCCCAAACCACCCGTGGAAACCTGCGCGGCGCCACGAAGTGATGGTTTAACGATTGCCCCTGGAAAAGCAGATTCGAAATCGGCGATCCGACAAAATCGATTGTGGCGTCGGGAAAGTTTTTTCGAAACGCGGCGATCGCAGGCAGGGCGAGAATGGCGTTGCCCATGCGAAAGTTGGCGCGCACCAGCAGGATTTTTTTGACCGAACCACTGCCCGTGTCTAGACTTTCGACATTGGATCGCGGCGCCAATCTGCTGATGGCATGCATGACGGCCTCGCGTATCCATCCATCCACGCGATAGCGCAACGGTTTTCGAATTCCTTTACCCGGCGTGCCCACAAATATTCCTCAGTCAAATAGATAAAAACTCCTAGCATGATTTTC
>CAMLCX010000089.1 GCA_946478635.1 uncultured Pseudomonadota bacterium | reverse complement strand
GTGTGCTCTGTGGCTAAAATCCGATTTCCCTGTAGCCGCAGCGGCGGATTAGCACGGATTAGCCGCTCCCGTGGAAATTTGCTATCATTGGGCCCATGCCAACCGATAAGATCGTTAAGGACAAAATTGTCGAGAAGCCCTGGGGTCATGAGATTATCTGGGCGCACACCGAGCGCTATGTGGGCAAGGTGCTGCACATCAACAAGGGCGAGTCGTTGAGCTACCAGTATCATGTGGTGAAAGATGAGACGATTCGGCTGTTGTCAGGGGTGCTCGAAATGGATGTGGAGCGCGACGGGGTGCGGCAAAAGCTCCGCTTGGCGCCGGGCGAGTGTTTGCACATCGTTCCCGGCATGAAACACCGCATGACTGCCGTCGAAGAGTGCGACGTCTTGGAAGTTTCGACCCCCGAGCTCGATGATGTGGTGCGCTTGGAAGACCGCTACGGCAGGGCGGATTCGGCCGCCAAAAAGTAATATCGGTTCGTCTCGCCATGGACACACCGCTTAGTCTTTCCGAGCGCTTGGTGGAGCGCCGCCTGCTGTCGAATGAGGAGCTGGATCGGGTCAACAAGCTCCAGGCGGAACAGCAGTCGCCGTTGACTCGACTGGTGGTCGAATTGGGCCTCCTGTCCGAGGAGGACCTGCTGCCGGTATTGCGCGACCACTTCGACATTCCCGTCATGTCGCTGCGGGATGTCCCCAACACCACGCTGCCCCTCGAACTGCCGCCCGGGATCGGCGATTTTTTCAAATTGGCGCGGATGGTGCCGGTCATGATCGACGGAGCCGAACTGCTGGTGGCCACGACCGATCCCTTGGATATTTCTCGCCTGCATGCCTTGGAGTTGGCCGTGGGCATGCGCGTCAAACCGGTGCTCGCGCGCGAGAAGGAAATCTTCGCCCGCATCGAAGCCTTGTACAGCAGCAACTATGCTCCGGACGGCGGTCAGGAAGCGCTGGGGCAGCAGCTCGAAGGCATTGGCGATGAAGAAGATGTCGCGCACCTGCGCGACATGGCTTCCGAGGTTCCGGTCATCCGCCTGGTCAATCAAATGCTCGTGCGCGCGCTCGAAAACCGCGCCTCGGATGTGCACATCGAGCCCTTTGAAAATCAGCTCAAGGTGCGTTACCGCATCGACGGGATTCTTCATGAAGTCGAATCGCCGCCGCGCCAGTTGAAAGGCGCGGTCATCTCGCGTCTGAAGATCCTCGCCCAGCTCAACATTGCCGAGCGCCGCTTGCCGCAGGACGGCCGCATCAAGATTCGGCTGGCCGGTAAGGACGTCGACCTGCGTATCGCCACCGTGCCGACGTTGTACGGCGAAAGCGTGGTCATCCGGCTGCTCGAGCGCGGCCAGATTTTTACCCAGCTTGACACCCTCGGATTCCCGCCGGAGCCGCTCGCCCGTTTCAATGAAATGATTTTGAAGCCCCACGGCATGATTCTGGTCACCGGGCCCACCGGCAGCGGCAAAACAACCACGCTCTATGGCGCGCTGCAGAAAATCAACGATCCGGGGAAAAAGATCATCACCATCGAAGATCCGGTGGAGTACCAGTTGAGCGGCGTCAATCAAATTCACGTCAAGCCGCAGATCGGCTTGACCTTCGCCAACGGACTGCGCTCGATCGTGCGCCAGGATCCCGACGTGATCATGGTCGGTGAGATCCGCGACGCCGAGACTGCTGAGATCGCCGTTCAGGCGGCGCTCACCGGGCATCTGGTCTTTTCGACTTTGCACACCAACGACGCCGCCGGCGCGATCTCGCGGCTGTTGGAAATGGGCGTCCAGGATTATCTGCTCTCGTCGTCGCTGCTCGGTGTGTTAGGCCAGCGCCTTGTGCGCCGGCTCTGTCCCAAATGCCGCAAAGAGATTCCGTTTGCCGGTTTGGACGGCGTCGCCGGGGAGTTTAATCTTCACGAGAGCCGCGCCCTCAGCACGGTTTGGGAGGCGGCCGGCTGCAACAACTGCAGCGGGACGGGCTACCTGGGCCGCGTCGGTATTTTCGAGTTGCTCCCCGTGACCTCGGAAATCTGCAAGGTGATCGTCCAGCGCGCCGACGCCGGCACTATCCGAACTCTGGCGGTGCAGCAGGGCATGCGCCTGCTCCGGGAGGACGGTTGGGACAAGGTCCGTCAGGGCGTGACCACGCTCGCGGAAGTGCTGCGCGTGACTCGGGAAGAGGGGTAGCCCATTTTAGATTTTCGATTTTGGATTTTCGATTCTCGGAGGGCAAAGGCAAGTCGTTTGTAATCTGCCAATCCAAAATCGGCAATCCAAAATCCAAAATTGGGAAGATGGCTTTATTTCAATATCGCGCCGCCGATCAGGCGGGCAAGGTTGTCGAAGGCGTGATGGAAGCCGACGCGGAGCGCGGCGTCGTCCTGCGTTTGCGCGAAATGGGCTGTGTGCCTTTGCGCATCGCTCTGCCGAGCGAGCGAACCATCGGGACCGCGCGCCAGCAGCAGCCGCTCTTCGCCAAGCGCAAGGTCAGCCAGCAACAGCTCCTGCAGTTCACTCGCGAGCTGAGCGCGCTGCTCGCGGCCGGCTTGCCGCTTGACCGTTGTCTTTCGATTCTCGGCGGTTTGGTCGACGGCGGCGAATTGAGCAAGGTGGTCCGCGCCCTGGTGGAAGCCGTCCGCGCGGGAAAGTCTCTCGCTCTCTCCATGGGGGAGCACCCGGAAGTATTCCCCAAAATCTATGTCAACATGATCCGAGCGGGCGAGGCCGGCGGTATATTGGAAGGCGTGCTGCGCTATCTGACCGATTATATGGAAAGCACGCTGGCGCTCAAAGAAGATATCAAATCCGCATTGATTTATCCGATGATCCTGGCGGGCGCCGCTGGAGTGTCGTTGACGGTGCTGTTTGTTTTTGTCATTCCGAAGTTTGCCGCGATTTTCCGGGATAATAACAAGGCCCTTCCATTGGCGACCAAGGCCGTCATCGGCTTCAGCCAATTTTTGCAGCAGTATGGCTGGGTCGTGCTTGCGGTGATTTCGGTCGCCGTGATCGGGGCTATTTTCTACATTCGCAGCCCCGAGGGAAAGAGCGAGTGGGACCGCGTGAGTTTGCGCGCGTGGCTGCTGGGCGACTTGCTCCGCAAGTTCGAGACCGCCCGCTTCTCGCGCACCCTGGCGGCGTTGTTGAAGGGCGGCGTTCCGCTGCTCGAGGCGTTGGGCACGGTTCAGGGCGTGGTCGGCAACCGGTTGCTGGCGCGGGCCATCGGCCAGGTGCAACTACGCGTTCGCGAAGGGAAAGGCATGGCGCGGCCGCTCAGCGAAAGCGGGCTGTTTCCGCCTCTGGCGTTGAATATGATTGCGGTCGGGGAAGAAACCGGTAAACTGGACGGCATGCTTACGGAAATCGCCGGTTATTACGATCAGGAAGTGAAGCGCAGCACCAAGAGACTGACGGCGCTGCTCGAGCCTGCGCTGATCCTGGCGATGGGGTTGATCATCGGTTTCGTCGTCATATCCATGTTGCTGGCCATATTTAGCATCAATGATTTACCATTCTAGAAAAATTTCGGGAAATTCATCGGGTTTTACCCTCATCGAGCTGATTGTCGTCGTGGCGATTATCGGATTGCTCGCCGGGCTCGTCGTGCCGCAATTCATCAAGCAAGAGGAAAAGGCCACCGTCAAGGCGGCCAAGGCGCAGATCGAGCTGCTCGGCACGGCGCTCGATACTTTCCGTCTCGACGTCGGGCGCTATCCAACGACGCAGGAAGGGTTGGCTGCGCTCAATCAGAAACCGGGTGGACTGGATCGGTGGGAAGGACCCTATTTAAAAAAGGATCTGCCCAACGATCCTTGGGGCAAACCCTATATCTACAAGAGTCCGGGCGACCATGGCGCTTACGATATTGTTTCTTATGGAGCTGACGGCGCGCCGGGCGGGCAAGACAATAACACCCGTGACATCAGCAGTTGGGAAAAATAACCGGGGCTTTTCGCTCTTTGAGCTGGTGTTGGTGCTGCTCCTGCTCGGCGTCAGCATGGCCATTGTTTTGCCCAACATCGACCGGGGACTGCAGGATCGCGAGGTGCGCCAGTCGGCCCTGGGCCTGGCCGCAGCCGCGCGCGATTTGCGCAGCCGCGCGTTAGCCGACGGCGTGCCCCAGCAGCTGGTTTTGAATTTACCGCAAAACAGTTATCTCGCCGCGCGCTCGACGGAAGTTCAGCTGCCGCCGGAAATAAAATTCGTTTCGGTCGAAGGCGGCGATGCCATAGGCCACGATCTCAAAAGTTTCTATTTTTTCCCCAACGGCAGCGTTCTCAACGGCGAAATCGTTCTCGCCGACAGTGCTAAATCCATTTCCTACTCGATCCGCTTGGAGGCACTTACCGGCCGAGTCGAGGTCGCGCGCGGCAAAAGTTCGTGAACCGTCATTGTTGGAGCCCATCGAGCCGGGGGTTTACCCTGATCGAAGTTCTGGTTGCGCTGACCATCGTCGGATTGGGCGTGGTGACGCTGCTGCAGATCTTCTCATTGGGTTTGCGATTGCAGGCGCGCAGCAATATCCGCATGGACGCGATCGTTCAGGGCTCCCGGGTGATGGATGAATTGCTCGCGCGCCGAAAACTAGCCCAAGGCCCCGATAGCGGCAAATTCGGCGCCGACGGTCGCTGGACCGCGCAGATCCAGAGCACGCGCGACTCGCCGTCATCTCTCGGTTTATCAAGCAATTGGGACCTCAAGGAGGTTGCCGTGGAGCTGGTCGTTCGAGATGGCGAACGCGAACGCCAGATCGGCTTGAAGACGCTGCGCCTTGGCAAGAAAGCCAATCCGTGACGGGTAAATTCACATCGGGCGAGCGGCTGTCGCGAGGCCCTGCGGGTTTCACGCTCATCGAAGTCGTCTTAGCGCTGACGATCTTCGCGCTCCTGGGGACGATCCTCTACGGCGCGTTTGCGCTCAGCCAAAGCGCCGTGGCAAAATCTCAAAGCAGCGCGGAGCGCAGCCAGGCGCAGCGCGCCACGGCCGATCTTCTCGGCAGTTACATTCGATCCGCTTATCCCTACCGCAGCTCGCCGCAGGAGCAGACGGTTTATTTCGACGGCGCGAGCGACAGCCTCACCTTTATCTCCGCTTACTCGCACGGCATGGGCGGGCGCGGCCTGGCGAAAATCGAGATCACCGCGGACGAAGACGACAGCGGCCGGGCGTCGCTCAACCTTACCGAAGAGACGCCGGTGCGCGTGGCCGGCAGTGAAGGCGCGGGCGGCCAGTCTCTGCGCGTGGTGTTGAAGCAGCGGATCAGCGATTGGCGGCTCGCCTACCTGGACCCGCAGGCCGAGGAAGAAACCTGGGAGGAGCGCTGGGACGGTCAGGAGCGGCGCATGTTGCCGCGCGCCGTGCGCTTCATGTTCGTGGACGAAGCCGGCCATGAGGTGCGTTGGGTTTTTCCGATCATGATGGTCGTGTTGGCGCCGTAAAAAATGTCAAATCTTCGAGGCTTGAAAAAATTTCCGCGCGGCGGCGATCGCGGTGTCGCCTTGATCCTGGTCCTGTGGATTTTTATATTTTTGTTTGTCGTCGCGTTCGAGTTTAGCACGGCGGCGCGCGAAGAGGCCGGCGCCGCCTATCGGTTCAACGAGGAAACCGGAGGCTATTATCTCGCCGTCGCCGGATTCGAGCGCGGCTTGTACGATTCTCTCAATCAACAAAGCAACGCCGCCGTCCAGCAGGGGCAAAAAATCGATTTGTTCGACGGCGCCTGGCGTGAGGGAGATCTTGGCGCCGGCGCATTTCGCGTGCGCTTTATCGACGAGAGCGGCAAGATCAATCTCAACCGGGTGAGCGAGGAGACGCTGCGCCGCGTTTTTACCAACCTCGGGCTCGAAGCTGCGCGCCTGGACATTTTGGTCGACTCGATCATGGACTGGCGCGACGCGGACGATCTCCATCGCGCCAACGGTGCGGAAAGCGATTACTACGCCGGCCTGTCGCCGGCATACTCGGCGAAAAACGGCCCCCTCGACAGCGTCGAGGACTTGCTGTGGATCCGGGGAATGACGCGGGAGCTTTTTTATGGACGGCCGGAAACGACCGGCACCCGCACGGAGCCGCCCGGCATTGCGCTGCGCGATATTTTTACCATCGACAGTCCCATCGATCGGGTCAACCTGCGCACGGCGCCGGCCGAAGTCATTCATGCGCTCATGGGAATTCCGCTCGAGCGCTGCCGGGTATTTGTCGAAGAACGAAAAAAACTATCCGATAAGACCCTCGCCGATTTGCTGCCGCTCCTCGGCATCGGAGCCGGCGATGCCGCGCTGCAAATGTTTATTTTTACCAATCCGTCGGTCGTTGCCGTGGAAGCCGAAGGCAAGCTCAAAGAGTCGCGCTTGGCGCGGCGGGTGAAGGGCATTGTCCGATGGGGTGGCGCGCAGGGGTTTGAGCTGCTGCGCTGGTTGGACCGCGACACGGCTCTACCGTGGACCTGATTCATAAGATACAATGCGGCAACGCTTTCGAAGCGGCACCAGAATCACCAGCGCCATGATCGGATCCAGACAAATCAAAGAACTTTCCCGGGCGGATTTCCTGACCAGCGTCGGGCTCTATATCATGAGCGACAGGCTGTTGATGGTGCGCTTGCGCAAGAGCTTTGTCGCCACATCCATGGTCGGGCAGGAAGTGCGGGACTTCGCCGAAAACGACGGCCGCCAAGCCATTTCCGAGCTGACCGGATGGGTTGCCGAGGATGTCCGCGATATTGCGCTCAAGGCGGAAAGCGACGCGCGCGAACGCGCGCTCCGGCAAGCGATCGTTTCGCTCCTGCCGCATTTCAACCTCGCGCGCGATCAGATCTACGTCTGCTTGCCGCAGGAACAGACCCTGGTGCAAGAGGTCTTGTTGCCGCTGGCGTCCGAGGACACCTTGCAGCAGGTGCTGGAATATGAAATCGAGCGCCAGCTGCCGTTCAAGCGCGAGGATGTCTACTACGATTTTCTTCCCGCCGGCAAAAGGGGCGAGAAGCTCTGCGTCTATGTCTTCGCGATAGCGAAGCGGAGCTTGGACAGCGTGGTCACGCTGCTGGAATCGGTCGGCATTAAACCGAGCGGCGTGGAGACCACCGCTACGGCGCTGGCCAACTATTTGCTGTTCACCGGACAAATGGGCGCGAATCGCGCGGCGCTGGTTGCCGGGCACACCGGCCACTGGGAAATGGTCGGCGTCGAAGCGCTGTCGAACGGCTGGCATCCGGGCGCCCAGTTATTGTTCAGCCATCGTCTGCCGAACGCCGATTGGGCCCATGGAGCCGGTAAGGAATTGCTGCTGGAATGCTCCCGTCAAGTCCCGGCTTTGTTTCGTTGCGGTGATCTCGCGTCCCTGAACGGACTTGCGGCGGAACGACTCGCGGCGGCGGAGGACATCGTCAAGCTTGGCAATCCCCGACTCAAGGGCTTTCATCCGGGCGGCGAACCGAACGTGATCCCCGCCATCGGCACGGCTTTGCATGGCGTGCGCGAAGCGTCGCTCAAAACAAATTTCTTGCGCCATGAAAACGGCACGGAAGTTGGGGGAAAGGCTCTATCCCTGCTCAATGGCGTGCTCTTGAGTATTCTAGTCGTCGCCTTGATTGCGTGGGGGGTGAGCTATCCGATCAAGGATGAGTTGCGGCTCAGACAACTGCAAGCGGAGAACAGCAAGCTCGCGCCCGGCATTGAGGGGTTGCGCCGGGAGGAAGAGCAACTCGAGCGGCTGCGCAAAGAGGCGAATTTCCTAGGCGGTCTCGAGCAGCGGCGCGGCGAAGTTTTACGGGTCATCGATGAGCTCTCAAAGACGATTCCGAACAACGCCTACCTCTCCAACCTGCGCTATCGCGCCGGCGTGTTGGAAATCCAAGGCAACGCCGAAAATGCCTCCGCGTTGATTCCACTGCTCGAACGGTCGGCGGTCTTTGAAAACGTCGGCTTTAACGCGCCGTCCAACCGCGGCCGCGACAATCGGGAGACATTTTCCTTGAAAGCCGATCTGGAGAAAGCGAAAGCGCCACCTAAAGAAGCTCCCAAAGAACCGGTTAAGGGCGCGGCGAGCCCGGCGGTCAAGAATCCGCAAGCTAAGCCATGAGTCATTTTTGGCGCAGACTGTCGCGCCGCGAGCGCGCGCTGGTGTTTTTATCCGGAGCGATCCTGCTGGTCTTCGTCGGCAAATTCGCGGTGGTGGTACCGTTTCTAGAGCGGCGTGCCTGGGTCCAGGAACAGCTCGAGAGCCAGCCGGCGCTTTTGACTAAAAATCTTCGCTATCTCGGCCAGAAAGAAGGCATGCTGGCGGGGTTGGAATCGGCGCGCGAGCAGATCAAGGCCCAGGAGCCAAAATTGCTGACCGGCGACACGCCATCGGTGAGCGCTTCGGATTTACAGGAAACCGTACAAGCAATGGCGACCCGAGAGGGTACCCAAGTGATTACAACGCGGGTTCTCAATCTCGAGCCGGCCGGATCCTTTTCCAAAATTGGCATCCAGCTTGAAATTGGCGGGCAGGTCCAGCAGCTCGCCAATCTGATCAGAGGCATTGAAACCTCGCCCAAATTGCTAATGATCGACGAGATCAATGTTCGCTCGCTCTTTCGACCCATCGGCTTTCCGCAGGCCCCCGGTGTGCCCCAGGCGCCGGCGCAAAACCTGCGGATCAGTCTGGTCGTCTCCGGCTACGCCCGGTCTCAGGCCGCCCCGGCAAAGGCAGAACGCCAAGCGGATTCGAGCAACTCAACTGCTGAATAAAGTGCTGTTCGATTATAAATTCGGCTGCGACGAGTTGGCGACTTAGTGGACGGCCTGACGTTCTGGACCGGCTCGCCCATGATCCGGTTTTAAATTTGTCCGGTTGCCGTTATAATCACCCGGCAGTTCGCTTCTGGTATTTTGAGGCGTCAGTGGACTCTCTGTGTGCCGCTAGGGGCTTTGCCGGAACTAAGGACAAGAATCATTCTTACGCGAGCTTCAATATTGAGTATTCTTCTCGCCGCGAGCGTCGTGGTGGTCGGCTGGAATACTTACCTTTCCTGGAAAATGGGCCCGTGGGATTTGCCCGGTCCGGTGAAGAGCAGTTCGCCCGCGCCGGCAGCGCAGAAGCCGGTTACTGTGCCCGCGAAAATCGTCACCAATACGGACGCAATCGTCAGCCGGAATCTTTTCGATCCCGAACGAGGCGCGGGAGCGACGCGGGAGGCCGAGGAAACCTCTCGGGCGTTCCAGCGCGTCCGTAATTTGATTTTGATCGGGACGGTCATCATCGGCAGCAATCGTACGGCGATCGTTCAAGATGGCGCCGGACCCAATGTGGGTCCCGCCGTACCGCCCCAATCGGCGCCGCCCATGCGTCTCAAATTGGGCGACAACATTGAGGGCTATCGACTTGCCGAGATCGCCGACAAAAAGGTGGTCTTTACCAAAGACGCGGCGCGGGTGGAAGTCGCGCTCGATTATTTTCGTAAAGTCGAAGTTCCTGCGCCGCGGCAACCGACGCCGCCGGGCCAGGTGGTCGTGCCGGGAGTGGCTCCAACAGGACCCAGGGTAATTCCAAACTTGCCGAGACGGGGAAGAATTCCGGTTCCCGGCAATCCCAATCCGGACTCATGAACCTCAGGAGGAACATTTCCATGGCAACAAAGCGTATAGCAGGACTGGCGGCGGCCGTTGCTGTAGCTGGATTGGCGGTTCCTCTGATGGCGCAGCAGGTGCAGGCGCCAGGTCAACCGACCCCAGTGCCGCCACAAGTTGCTCCCGGGGTCACTCAGCCGGCGCCGCCAACCGAACCCGGCGCACCCCCGGCGGTAAAACCGCCGGTAATTCCACGTCGCGTTCCGGTGCCTGGCCAGCCTCCTGGTGCCATCGCACCGCAGGGCGAAGCGCCGGGAGTGCCGCAAGCGCAACCCGGTGCGCCGCTGGTTCCGCGGGAAACTCCCGCTCCACAAGTGGCGCCGGCGCCCGGCGCGCCGCAACGGCGGTTTGCAGCGCCACCGACGCCGTCCGCCGGCGGCATGGTCTCGTTGAATTTCAACCGCGCGGATTTGATCGAAATCATTCATATCATCGCCCAGCAATTGCGGCTCACGTACACGATCGATCCCGACGTCAAGGGGAGCGTGACCATCAACAGCGCGGAGCCGCTGCGGGCGGAGGATTTGCTGCCGATTTTTCACCAGATTTTACGCATGAACGGCGCTGTGGCCGTGCGCACCGGCAATCTGTATCACATCATGCCGATCAAAGACGGCAAAGGATTGGCGCGGCCGGTGGGACAGAGCAAGGAGGACAGCTTCGCGCTGCAAATTATTCCCGTGCGTTTTTTCGCCGTGGCGGAAATGAAGCGCGTGCTCGCGCCATTTCTGCAACCCGGCGGAGAGATCATCGAAAATCCGCGCGGTAATTTTCTCATCGTCATGGATCTCCCTTCGAGCATCCAACGCCTCGCCGAGATCGCCGATATGATCGATGTGCAGGTGTTTGCTGGCGCGCGCATGGAAATTTACCAGCCCAAGGTGGCGAGCGCGGAAGAACTGGCGCAGGAGTTGACCAAGGTCATGCAGTCCTTCGCCGCATCGGCGCCCCAGCCCGAGAGCTTCGCCTCCCAGTTCATCGCGCTGCCGCGCATCAACCAGCTCCTGGTGATCAGCCACAGCGAGGCGGCGTGGACCTATGCCAAGCGCTGGCTGGACCGGATCGACATCGTCGCTGAGGGACCGGGCCGGCGCATCTTTATTTATCCGGTGGAAAATGGCAAGGCGACAGAGTTGGCCGACGTCTTGAGTCTCGCTTTAGGCCAGCCCTCGACGGGCCGCCGCGACCCCAGCCGCACGCTTCAGGATCTGCACCGCTCCACCCCGGGAAATGCTGCCTCGACACTCACCGGCAGAGGTACGAGCGGTGCTTCGTCAGGATCCTCCGGCTCGTTTGGCCAACAGAGCCAACCGCTTGGAGCGTACGCCGCTGTCCCAGCGCCGGGGCAGATACAACCTCCCGCCGGCGCAGCACCGGCACCGGGACTGATTCCGCCTCCGGCACGACCGGCGCCGCAGACGCCGCAAGCTCAACAACAGCAGCAAGAGCAGCTGCGTATCGTCCCGGACCCGGCGACCAACTCGCTCATCGTTTATGGCACGGTGCAGGAGTTTCAAAACATCAAGATGATTTTGCGAGAGCTCGATGCCGTGCCGCGCCAGGTTCTGATCGATGCGATGATCTTGCAGGTCGACTTGAAAAACGCCGAAACTTTCGGTGTGGACTACGAGATCATGCGCAAATTCGGTGAGGTCAAAATTTTCGATAAGACCTTCAACTCTCAGGGGACGTTGTTGAGCGGCGCCATCGCGGCATTTACCAAGGGCGGAGGGTTTAGCGGCATTATCGGCACAAATGACACGGTGCGCGCGTTCATCACGGCTCTGATGACTGACTCCCGCGTCAAATTGCTGTCTTCACCGAGCGTCCTCGCCGCGGACAATCGTCCTGCCCGTATTCAGGTGGGAGCCGAAGTGCCGATTCCGACCGGCACGATCACCGCATCGACCGGGGCGATCGGCTCGAGCACGACCATTCAGTACCGCAATACCGGCAGAATCTTGACGATCATTCCACAGGTCAACGCGCAGGGTTTGGTGAATCTGCAAATCAAAGCTGAAGTCAGCGCGCTTGGCGACAATATCGCCGTTGGCGGAAATGGCGAGACCTTTCCAACCTTCAATACCCAGGATGCGGAAACCACGGCCGTTCTCCAGGACGGCGAAACCCTCGTGATCGGCGGCCTGATCGGCGAGAACCGGAGCCGGAGCCGCTCGGGTATTCCTTATTTGATGGATCTGCCGGTGGTGGGCAGGTTTTTTGGCACAACGATCAGTGACTCCACGCGCACCGAACTGATCATGTTGATCACCCCGCGCGTAATCCGAAGCCGAAACGAGTCGCTACAGGTAACCGAGGACTTTAAGAAATCGCTTTCGAACATTCGCAATGAGCTCGAGCGAATGTCTCTAGAACGAGAGAAGCTGCAGCAAAAGCCGCTAACGGAGAAACCGGCGTTGCCCGGACCTTCGAGCGATGTGCCGGTTGTTCCGCCGTCGCCGGCTCCGGCGCGAAGTGTTGCGCCGGCGGGACCTGGTGCATCAGTGCTTCCACCGGAAAAGAGCAATATACGCTCGAATGGATCCCGCTCAGGCGAGGAAGCTGGAGCGCGTTTACCGCGAGTTTTGGAATTAGGCAACGCGGCACCGAGAGCGGGAGACGGTTCGGGAATTGGAACGAATTTACCGCCGACAAAAGGGCAGCAGGAGGAGGTTCAACCGGCGTACATGCTCTCCTTCGGGAGTTATCCGGCCGCGCCACCTACTGCGCCTGCTCGACTTTCATCTGACCGGCAACCGGCGGGGAAGTCTGACCGCCGGTGGACGGTGCAGGTGGCTGCTTTAGCCCATAAGAAAGACGCCGACGCGATGGTGCTGGGTTTGCAAAATCAAGGCTACAACGCCTTCGTAATGACCACGCAATCGGAAACCAGGACTTGGCATCGCGTGCGCGTTGGGCAATTCACCGACATCGGAGTGGCAAAGAAAATCAGACAAACGATGGTGCAAATGTCGCCGTTCAAGGGCGCCTATGTAGCCGTCCACTGAAACCGCCCGCGTATTTGTTAGCGCGTCCCTTGGTTTAGAACCGGGGCGCGGAAATTCCCTGCTAAAAACTATCCAGTAACCCTTCGCCAGTTGCGGCGCTCTGCGCGATTTTCCTAATCGGTAGCGCTTTGTTAGTATGAGTAGTGCGGCCCGAGGCATGCGGCTGCGAAAGTTGAACCGCTCCGGGAAACGGAGTATGGTGACTCGATTTAGCAGCCGATGTTAAATTCTGCATTAGAGTCAAGTAGTTAATCGACCCGCGGCAGGCGGGTAATTTTTTGCGCGTGAGGGAAAAGCGTGGATCCA
>CAMLCX010000088.1 GCA_946478635.1 uncultured Pseudomonadota bacterium | reverse complement strand
TTCCGTGGCGAACTTGATGACACTGTCGGCCGCGCCGTCGCAGACTTTGGACGGATTGTTGATCCGGCTGAGATAGGGGTGAATGCCACTGGCACACCAGCCGTGCAGCGATATCGCCTGCAACTCGTCCCACGGATCTGCGGGCAGGATCTTAGCGTCGGGGAAGGTCCGATGGACCCATTGATGGATGGCGACGTTCTCGTGCAGTATTTTGCCGTCGACGACGAGCGAAGGCACCTTGTGCTTCGGGTTTATTTTCAGGTATTCGGGCGAGAAATTCTGCCGCTTGCGGAAATTGAGCGGCCGGACCTCGAACTCGGCGCCCGCCTCGGTCAGCGTGACATAGGGAGCGAGCGCGCAGGTGTTGGGGGCGTAGTAAAGAGCGATTTCCATTTTGCGTCTCCTGATTAGTTTGTTCACCCGCAGAGGCGGATACGGTGAAATCAAATCGAAGCGACTGTGTCAGATTCTCGTCTGATCGGTAAAATATCCTCCCGTCACGGCTTCCTTCCATGACTTGATCACCGACGGCACGATGCCCACGGGCAGGTCCTTTTCGGCTTTCCAAAAGCTATGGACGCCGGCGCCGAAGCGGGTGATGCCGATTTTCGGCGCGGGGTTCATGGCGCGGAAGCCGGGCATGATGACTTCGGCGTAAACCTCCGGGCTGTGATCGCGGCTGTCTTTGGAAATCTCGAATAAAAACGGCGGCACCGGCTTGGCGGTCGGGCCGGTCAATTCGCGCGTATAGCCGACGAAGCGGTTTACCAGTGCTTCGGTTTCCTCCTTATTCATTTTCAGCCGGGCTGCGCTTATCCGTGCTCCTTCGGTCAGCGAGTCGGTAATGGCGTGAGTGACGATATATTCGGCTTTAAATTGCGGGCGGTTCTTGGCTTTTTCCCAGGCATCGAGAATGTCTTCCATGATCGCCGGCAAACGCATCAGCGCGGTCGGTCCTTCCTGGCCGAGGGCTTCCGGTCCCTGATAGCGGGCCAGATCGCGCCAGGTGCGGATATAAAGTTCGTTGAAGGGGTCGGTGCGGCCTTTGCCTTTCTTTTCGACTTTTTCATAGCCGGAGATTTTTCCCATGTCGCCGCCCCATTTGTCGCGCTCGCAACAAAGGTATCCGAAGGGTGAATTCTCGGTGGCGCAGACGCCGGCCATGTTGGGAATACGCTGCGACAACATGCAGACGAAGGGCCCTCCGGTGGAGTGGCCCTGGCCGTAAACGGAAAACTCCTTCTCGGGAAAATGGCGCCGGCAAGCCTCGATCATGCCTTCTTCGAATGCGGCGGGCCAGGCGGCCATGCGGTACCAGAAATTCGTCTCCGGCTTCGCGCGCGCCACCGTGCGCGTGCCATAGCGGTTGCGCTTGGACGGATCTTTGACGACCTCGTACTGGTCCGGCGTGATCAACTCGCCTTGTTTCCAGATCGGAGTGCGCACCGTGCCATCGGTATGAATTGTATCGTCGGGCCAGTCGCGGCTTGCGTCGGGGAAATAGAATCTTCCCGGAAACGTGCCCGCGATGACGCGAAAACCGAATTTACCAGCGAGCATTTTTGCGTGGCGTTCGATGCCTTTGAAGTCGCTCGACCCGCCATGCAGCAAAAAGAAACCGGCTTTTTTGCCGTCGGCGCCGGTGGGTATTTTGCTTGGGTCCACCGGTTCATGGACCACCATACCAAGATCCCAATCCATACCAAGCACCTGGATACGGAAGATATCCTCGGCGCTCTTGATCGGAATATCCGGCGTGGCGAGAACTTCCTCGGTATCTTTAATGCACTGGTCTCTCGGGATGAATTCGGGCGGGCGCCAACTAGATATTGATTCGGCCATTGATTTCACTCTCCTCACAATTCTTGTACTAAGACGGGCGAAGCAGTGTCAACAGCAGCTCAAGAGTTTAGGGTCTCGGGTCTAGAGTCTAGCGTTGACTCAAGACGCTAGACTTGAGACGCGAAATTGCGTCGCGCGCTGGACAAGGGCGCAGAAAAACGGATAGAAGGATCTTTGCATCGGTGGTGATTGGCTAGTTTCGGTCACCGGGACGAGAGAGATCTTTCTCTAACCGAATCGCTGCCGTTGCGTTGGAAAGAAGGAGCCGATGATGAAAGTGCTGATTACCGGCGGCTTGGGCGTCAATGGCGCCGTTACCGCGCGACTGATGGTGAAAGACGGACTGCGTCCGGTCCTTATGGACAATCGCCTGGATCTGACTTTGATGGGCGACATCAAGGACCAGGTCGATATCGTCATCGGCGACATCTGCGAGTCGGGAACGTTGGAGAAGGCCGTCGATGATCATCGTGTGACGCACATCGCGCATCTCGCGGCATTGATGCCGGAACCGGCCGAGGCCAACCCGCGGCTCGCCATCAAAGTCGGCGCCGACGGCACGATCAATGTATTGGAAGTCGCGCGGGCGAAAAATATCAAGCGGGTGGTTTTTACCAGCTCGAAGGCGGCATACGGGGAAATCAACGGCGAATACGCGCCGCCGACATGCAAGCCCGTGTGCGAGAATTATCCGAAGGCTCCGGCAGATCTGTACGGTTCGATCAAAGTTTGCTGCGAAGAGCTTGGGCGGTACTATCGGGAGACCTACGGTATCGAGTTCATCGCGCTGCGGTTCGTTTCCATCTACGGTCCCGGTAAAGAGGCGCGCCACGGCCCGCTGTCATTTTATGGACAATTGATCGAGAAGGCGCGCAGCGGCGATAGTTGGGACATCCCGCAAGGCGGCGACCAGCTCAACGACGCGGTTTATGTGGGCGACGTGGCGCGCGCCGTTTTTCTTGCCGTAAAAGCGCCGGCGCCAAAGGAATGGACTTTCAATATCGGCACGGGTAAGGCTTCGACGCCGAGAGATTTTTTAGAAGCTGCGGCAAAGCTGTTTCCCAATCACAAGATCCATCTCGGCCCGGGGCCGAGCAAATTGGGCAGGAGCAAGCAGAGTTATTGCGTATTCGACATTTCCGCGGCGGAGCGAAATATCGGCTATGAGCCGGCTTTCGATGTCGATCGCGGCGTGCGTGATTACGTCGCGACATTAGATCGGCTGGGCAGATAGGATAAAGACGACTCACCACGAAGGCACGAAGGACACGAAGGGTTCGGAAATATATTGCTCCGAACTTCGTGCTCTTCGTGTCCTTCGTGGTGAAAAATCAGTTTCGGTAACACTGGTAAATTCGCGATTACATAACGGAGGAAATATGGCAGAGGCACCTAAAGGCGGTGGGGAAATTTGGGCGGCAGGGATTGGGCGGAAAAGCAACGCGCAGTATGGTTCGGACTTGATGGCCGAGGTGCTGCGGGAGTTGGGGATCAAATATATTGCGCTCAATCCCGGCGCGAGTTATCGAGGTTTCCACGATTCGCTGGTGAACTTCGAGTCGGAGAAGGGCCCGCAGATGATCATGTGCACGCATGAAGAAATCGCCGTCGCGATCGCCAACGGTTACGCTCGCGCTACCGGTGAGATCATGGCGACGGGCCTTCACGATATCGTCGGCCTGCAGCATGCGAGCATGGCGATCTTCAACGCCTGGTGCGATCGCACGCCGATCCTCAATCTTGGCGGCGGCGGGCCGCAGGATACGACCAACCGTCGCTCGACGGATTGGGTTCACACGGCGAACGTGCAGGGTTTGGCGGTGCGGGAGTATGTGAAATTTGATGACCAACCGAATACGGTGGACGCCGTCGCGGAATCTTTTCTGAAAGCCTATCGGATCGCTATGACCGAGCCGAAAGGGCCAGTTTACATTTGTCTCGATAGCGACGTGCAGGAGGCGAAGATCGACAAGCCGATGGTCGTGCCGCACGCGCAATTGTTCCGTCCGCCTCCGGGACCGGGAGCCAATCCCGAGGCGCTGCGCAATGCGTCGCGATTGCTGGTCGAGGCGCAGTGGCCGGTGATTGTCGCCGGTGAAGTCGGGCGCAATCCCAAGGCGCTTCCGCCGCTGTTGGATTTGGCTGAAGCATTGGGCGCGCCGGTCGTCGATTCCGATGGCCGATTTGCCTTTCCGAGCACGCACCCGCTCAATCTCACCAACGCCCGCGAGGAAGCGCTCAGGGGCGCCGATGTCGTATTGGCCCTGGACGTTCCGAGCCTGGGGGTGCCGCTTGGTCCATCGGTTCGTGAGCGCGGCAATTTTGCGCCGATCATTGCGCCGAGCTGTAAGGTGATTCACATCACGTTGCTCGACCTCGAACGGCAGAGCTGGGTGAGCGACAACATGTGGCTCCTGCCGGTGCATGTTCCGATGGCGGCGGATAATGCCGTCGTGCTGCCGCAATTACTCGAGCAAGTGCGCGAACGTTTGAGCGCCAATAAAGATTCAGCCAGGCAGGTCCAAGAACGGCGAGGCAAAGTTGAAACGATCTACCGTGAGACGCGGAAAAAGAGCCAGGAGTGGGTCGAGAAAACCTGGAATGAAAAACCGATCTCCCAGGCGCGTTTCTTCGGCGAGATCAACAAACGCGTGCAGGGTAAATCGTGGGCACTGGTGTCGTCGCACGGGCGGCGCTGGCGCGAAGTGATCGAAGTTACGGAGCCGGCGCACGGCATGGGCGGCGGGCGCGGCGGGGGCGTGGGTTACGGCCTGCCTTCATCGATAGGCTCGGCTTTGGGTTTCAAAGAAAGCGGCAGGCTGTGCGTCAGCATACTGGGCGACGGCGATTTCCTGATGACGTCGAATGCGCTCTGGACGGCTGCAAAATACCAGATTCCACTATTGGTGGTCGTGCTCAACAACCGTTCCTACTACAACGATGAAGAGCATCAGGAGCGCATGGCGCGGGCGCGCCAGCGTCCGGTGGAAAATAAGGGCATTGGCATTCGCATCGAAGATCCCGCGCCGGATCTGGCGACCATCGCGCGCGCTTTGCATGTGGACGGCTTCGGGCCGATTACCGAGCCCGATCAGCTGGGACCGACGTTGGATAAGGCGATCGCAATCGTCGAGAGCGGCAAACCGGCGGTGGTGGATGTGATCACTCAACCGCGCTAAATTTGCCAGCATTGGCACAAGAAGGACTGCGCTTGATCCTCTAGCGCGAAGGGGCAATCGTGGTGAATGGCGGCGCCGCTGGAGAGCCGGATAGGGAGTCCGGTTCTCCATTGCCGATTCCACTTGGCAGCGCTATTTACTTAACAACTGGCGTCTTCTCTTTTCGATTTCGATGTCGAGCTGCTGTGATTTTTCATTCGCGTAGTTGAGTTTTTGCCGCTCCTGCACAAGCATTTCTTTTTCGCGGGCCAGGGAGCGTTTTTCTTCGGCAATTTTCTGCTGCTGGTCGAGAACCTGAATCCAGGTTTTTGATTGTTCCACGTAAGTGCTGCGCGGATAATCGCTGACTACCGTCCTGAACGAATACAGCGCTTTCGCCGGATCCCTTTTTGGGTTCGACGGATGGGCCAGGATGATGCCAATGTTATACAGGGCCACGTCCGGGGGGCCCTGGCGCGCCGCGAGAGCCGCTTGGTTCTGTTTCAACGCGGTTTCGAAATTTGTCGGGGTTTGCACGATCGGTCCGCGGGTGGAATCCGTAGCCGAACCGAACTCGCCCATTGCGCAGCCGCCGGCGATAAAGCAGAGGCCCGCGAGCGTCAGGCTTCGGATCGACCGTAACCGGCGAAAAATTTTTGCCGAAACGCGCTGGTCGATTGAACTTCTCATAGCTCAGTTACCTTTCCTTAGCGAGGCATTTCTCCAGGCGACGCAACGGCGGCTCCAAACCGCGATGAGATGGAGCGCGCAACCGGCCAAGCGATGCAGGCGCGGCTCAGCCGCTGTATTCACTTGGGCTGCGAAACTCACGCCGGCGTTCTTTATCGCTTGGACCCAGGGAGCCGCCAGCAGCGGAGCCGCCGCCCCGGCCACGCTGCCAGGACCCTCGATACTGCTGCTGACGCGCAGAGACAGAACGGTGCCCAGGATGAACACCACAAGGGTTGTGACGATGGCAATCCGCCTGGCTGTGCGAGCGCCACGATCGATGCTTTCGAGTTTTTCTTGGAGCTTTGCTCTCAGTTGAAGCTTGAGAGCGTCGAGTTCATTGAGCGTGCTTTCAACAATCTTTTCCCGTTCCTGCTGATAACGGCTTTGAGCGTAGTTCTGGTTGAGCTGGATATACTCCACCTCCCGGTCGAAAAGCGCGTGGTACCTCGCGTGCAACTGTTCGATTGTCGTTAGCGAAGGGATGATCGAGTCAGATTGTCCCAGACGCTTCAGTTGCTCCAGGTAGTCGTTGAAGTCCTTCTTGAACTGACGCAGCTGAACATGGCGGCCGTCGGTGTGAGTGAGCAGATATTTTCCTCCGTAACGGACTTGCGAAAGAAAAGCGTCGGCGAGGGCTTCCTGGTAACTGATCATGCGGTGGTTCGTGTCGAGCGCTGTGCGGGCTGTGCCGCTCAGGGATCCGAGCTGGACAATGGAATAAAAGCACGCCGCGCCCGAGAGCAGAAGCACTCCCATGTGACTGAGAGCGAGCCGCCAAAAAATAGGAATCGCCATCACTGTTCTCCTAAGAAAGCGCGTGTGTCCCAACCGAAATCGGGTCGGACGATATTTTATCCGATTTCTTCTCGTCGGGGGCGATCGGGAGTCGTACGGTAAACACCGAGCCTTCGCCGAGTTTACTGCGGACGTCGATCGTGCCACCAAGAAGATTGACGAAATTTTTCACGATGTAGAGCCCCAGTCCGGCTCCGGAGTAGTTGCGCGTTGTGGCGCTGTCGATCTGGCGAAATTTATCGAATACCTGGGGCAACAAGTCCTCGGGGATCCCCGGTCCGGTGTCGGCGACGTGGATCTCCAGTGTTTGCCCATCCGGCGAAGTTTTCGCGCTGATGGTGACGGCGCCTTTATCTGTAAACTTGATCGCATTATTGATCAGGTTCGTGGCGATTTGTTTTAGTTTAATGCGATCGGTGATGGTGGTGGGCAGATTGGCGGCATGGTCCCATATCAGCTCAACGTCTTTTTCGCGCGGCAGCATGTAGTCGGACATCAACTCCGCCATGAAATCTTTTAGATCCACTGGGCGGGCTTCAACGGAGATCGTGCCGCTTTCAATTTTTGTGATCTCTAGAATGCCGTTGATCAACGTAAGTAGGTGGTTGGCTTGGACGCGAATTTTTTCCGTACCACGCGCCTGATCCGCGCCGATGTCGCCGAAGGTTCCCATTCTCAGGGCTTCCGCGTAATTCATGATGATATTCAGCGGTGTGCGTAATTCATGGGACATGACCCCGAGAAACTCGTCTTTAATTCTATTGGATTTTTCCAGTTCCGCCGCTTGCTCTCGGGTCTGTTCAAAGAGCTGGGAGTTGTGAATGGCCGTGGCTGCTTCGTTGACGAGCGCGTTCAAGAAACTAATTTCGTCCGAAGTGAATTCACCCTTCTCCCGGCTGTAAAAGGACAAAACCCCCAGGACCTCGCCCTTGACTGTCATTGGCAACCCCAGGTAAGACGCGCAGCCGAAGCGCGCCAGGATCTCCTGATCCGCGCCGCAGTGGCTTGAACTGATTGCAGATAGGGCGAGGGGAGCCTGCTGTTCCAGCACGGCCGCGACAAGGGGCTGTAAGGAATTCTGGTCCGAGGCGGCGGTTTTGCCGTCGCTCGCTCCGCGATGAGCTATTGTTTCGAAATTCTTGGTCTGCTTGTTGGTCCAGCTTATCGCAACCGCGCATGAGGAGAAGAGAACCGAGATGTGATCGAGGAGCGTAGTCAGCACGCTTGCAACGTCCAGTGTTGAGGTGATGCCGCGATTAAGATCGTACAGCGCTTCTTGCTGTTGCCGTTGCTGGTGGATCTGCTTCGAGGACTGGACGGCCTCCGTTTCCCGCGTCTCGAGCGTTTTGGCGAGGTTGTCGAATGCGCGCGCCATTTGGCCGAGTTCGCTGGTGTCGTAGGCGAGGGTGGTGCGGGCGCGCAGGTTCCCTTGGGCCATTTGCTTCGTCGCCGCAATGATATCCCGAATTCGACGAAGCACCAGCACATCGGTGCCAAACCACACCGAACCGAGAATGATCGCGGCGAGAATCCCCAACGCCGAAAGCTGTTCGACCAAAATCTCCCCGGTCTTGGCAAAGGCGATGTCCGTCGGCAGGTCGACCGCGGCGTAGACCAATTGTCCGCCAATGGCATTTTTCAAACGACTGAAAGCGAACAGCCGGTGGATACCATCTGAGCCCGTTGCTTCGATCGTCTCCGCTTTGTCGGATGAAAGATGTAATGGCCGGGAGGGATCGGAAAGTATGAATTTCATCTGATCCGCGCCCTCGGGATAGCGCATGAGCACTTCGCCCTTGGCGTTCACCAGGGTAAACGTCGCGCCAGGGGACAAGTGCGTTTCGACGGCGATGCGATTGATCCACGACAGGTCCAGGGCGGCTGAAACGACCGCCCGCACCGACCCGGGGTGGTCCAGCACGGGGTAGCTCACGTCGAGCAGAATCTTGCTGCTGGAAGGAGAATGGCGGATCGCGCCGACGGCAAAATCGGTGGTCTCAACGCTATGCTTATGATGCGCGCCTCGGGAGTTTGCAAGGGAGTGCCCTGCGGCCAATGCCGTGCACAGGGGGGTTCCCTTCGGATCCGCCAAAACGAGGTCCGCATAGCGCGGCTCCAAAAGCCCGGCAAGAATTTTATGGCACGCCGCTGTTTCGCGCTCGCGGATTTGCGGCACGCGTGAAATCGTGACGAGAAACTCGTGGGCGTTTTCCAACACCCGGTCCTGCTCGGATGCGATGGCGCGGGCTGCAACAAGAACATTTTGTTTGGTTTGGGTGGCTGAGAGTTCGCGATATTTTGCGGCGGTATCCAAGATCAAAGCGAAGGCGGGAACCATCGCAATGAGAATTAGAAGAATGAGCCTCGATCTCAAGCTCGAAATGGAGTTCGACATAGTCTCTGGGTTTGCAATCCTGATGCTTTGACGAGTTGGGTATATTTGGATGAGGGCTTAGAGCAAGCCCTATGCCACGAAGCCAAATTATCAGTTAGCGGCGAAGTATCGAGTTTGCTGGCGGTTTAGCCGCAAAAAGCGGTGACAAAAGGCGCGTAGGCTGCGACTTTTTTACCGGTTTACGCGGTTTTCGATCGACTCCAATGCCGTCTGGAGAGCTTGACGGAAATTGTGTCAAGACGATAGAGTCGGCGCTAGGCGAGATTCTCGGAAAGAGCTGGATTCTAGAACCGACGCCGCTTCGAAACACGCGCGATATCCGGTTTGGGAGACACTTGAGCCAGGAGGACCCATGAACAAGCTGATTGAGGACAATCTGATGGCGGTTTTGAAACGGGAGGGCTTGGAAGCCAAACCCGCAGACTTGGAGCAGTTCAGCGAAATCATCGAGCTCTACATGGAGAACTTGAGACAGTTGCATTCGGTGAATCTCGGCGCTGAAGAACTTGGTCCTGTGTTTCGCCCTGAGTGGAGCGGAAAGTAAACTCCGCGTGCAATCGGGTGTTGCGGGGGCGCTCAAACGCCGACGGCAAATTAGGGAGACTGGCTATGACTGTAGAAGAAAAGCCGCTTTACTATCTTTCGATCCACGAGGCCCAACAGCTCATCAAGGACCGCAAGCTTTCACCGGTAGAGTTAACGCGTTCCGTTCTCGACCGTATTGCTGCGGTCGACAACAAGCTGCACGCTTATATCAATCTCATGGCCGACTCGGCGATGGCGGAGGCGCGCGCGGCGGAGGCTGAAATAACCCGCGGCAAATGGCGTGGGCCGATGCATGGTATTCCCATCGCCGTTAAGGACCAGTTGGACGTGAACGGGGCGCCGGCGCGCATCCGGCAGTTCACCCAAGGTGTCGGTGACGCCACAGCCGTACGGAAGCTGCGTGAAGCGGGCGCAGTGATGCTTGGGAAGCTTCACATGAGCAGTTTGCCCGACGCTGACTTGCCTCTGCCGCGTAATCCGTGGAACACCGATCACATCACTGGCGGGTCCAGTACAGGCTCCGGCGCCGCCGTGGCGGGCGGGCTTTGCTTGGGTTCTCTCGGTGAAGATACCGCGGGGTCTATTCGCAACCCTTCGGCGTTTTGCGGTCTCGCCGGGATCAAAGCAACCTACGGACGGGTGAGCCGGCACGGATTGGCGCCGCTCAGCTGGTCGCTCGATCATTGCGGACCGATGGCGCGGGTCGTCGAAGACTTGGCGCACATGCTAAACGCGATCGCGGGCCACGATCCGCAGGACCCGACGTCGAGCAGCATATCTCAGCCTGATTACACCAGCGCGCTACACAAAGACGTGAAAGGAATGGTGGTTGGCGTGCCGCGCGACTACATCGAGGAGTGCGCGCCTCGGACCGCTCCGATCGTTCTCAAGCGGGTCGGGGAGGCAATTGACGAATTGAAATCACTAGGAGCACGTGTCGAAGAAGTGAAAATCCCGACACTGCATTTGGCCACCATCGCGAATGCGGTTATTTACTATAACGAGTTCTGGGCGGCGCATAAGAGCGCTGCGCCAGCAGTACTGAAAACCGGGGCGCCGCAGCGCCGCGCGCGGATTTACCTGGGGCTGCTGACCGGCTCCGCGGATTACATCCAGGCACAACGCATCCGCAGTCGTTGTCGTGCGGAGCTCGCTCAAGTATTTACCAGAGTCGATTGCCTGGCATTGCCAAACCAAGCCGGCCCAGCGCCGTTGGTCAAAGACGTCGGACCGATCGACACTTTGTTCAAGCATGTTGTGCCCGAGTATCACGGGCCGTTTAATCTGACCGGTCTGCCGACCCTCTCGGTGCCCTGTGGATTTTCTGAAAATCAGCTACCGATCGCTCTCCAACTCGTTGGCAAGCCGTTCGACGAGATCTCGGTACTGCGCGCCGGGTATACCTATCAGCAGCACATGAAATGGTATGAAAGAAGGCCGCCGATTTAGTGACGGGGGCCTTCGCCGACAAACCTTGATTCGTAACTTACATTGAAAGAGGCTTTACCACTTATGGATATTCAAAGAATCAACCCGCGGGAATGGAATTGCAGTGCCGCAGTATTCGGCGATCTGGTTTTTCTTTCAGGGACGGTGGCCGATGATAAATCCCTCGACATGAAAGGACAAACCGCGCAGGTCTTGCAGAAGATCGATGCCGTTCTCGCCAAAGCGGGAACAAGCAAGTCGCGTATTTTGAGCGCGACGGTGTACATGACCGACGCGAGCCTCAAAGACGAGATGAATGAAGCGTGGATGGCATGGGTCGACCGCTCCAATCTGCCGACGCGCACGGCTGTCGGCGCGGTGCTCACGGCGGGAACTCTGGTCGAGATCACGATTTGTGCCGCCAAGTAGTTTTTGAATCAGCTTCCATTATTTTCCGCGGTCTACTTCCATTCTGACGGTCATTGTCCGCTGATTTGGGTGGATCTTGTCGCGCGCGGCGGGTGCGTTTTGAGCAGAAGTTCGCGCTTGCTATTCTGATTTAATTGAAATATGAATCCTTCGCTAAAATCACAGACTGGGAGCAAGCATTGAAAGATGTAAGGGAAGTTTACAGTGTTATGGGTGACGGTGAGGACTGGTAGGGTATGGCTGAGCAATTACTGACCTTGGAGCAAGTGGCGGAATACTTGAACGTTGACAAGTTCACGGTCTACCGCTTGTTGTCGGACAAAGAATTACCGGCTTTTAAAGTCGGCAATCAGTGGCGTTTCAAAAGGAAGATGATCGAACATTGGCTGATGAAGCACTCCAATCTCAAGCGAAAAGATTCCTAACGGGCGCCTTTATTGTCCCAGAACGGCTCAT
Source organism: uncultured Pseudomonadota bacterium (assembly GCA_946478635.1). Next base: position 1,167 of record CAMLCX010000088.1, on the reverse strand, counting down.
CTCGACTTTTTCCGCTATTCAATCTCCCTGCACATCGCCTCGTTATTATACCCGTCGGGATCAAGTACAAACGGTCCATAATAGTTGGCGCTATATTGCGGCCTGCGTAGGATTCATCCCTTCACCTAATCGATAAATCCACTCTTTTTGATTTCCTCCAGCACGCTGCCATCGAGCACGCGCAATGAGTCCGGCGTCTGGCCTTTGGCTTTGGGATTGGTTTTAGCCGTGTCGGCGATGACGAATTCCAAGCCCCTGCGATCGGGCAGGGTCAGCACACCCTCGCCGTGCCTGGTTAAATAATAGCCTATGCCGATATCGATCATGGCGTCGTCGTCGATGCGCAAGTAGCGCTTCAATACATCACGCGCAAACTTCCGGTCTTTCTTTAGTAAGTAGAGCGTCTCGATGGACGCTTTCATGGCATTGACGACCATTGGCCGTTTCTCGGCCAGAACGCTGCGGCGAACGATGAAGGTGTTCTGCGGAAAGGGAACGCCGCTGTCGGCGAGGTCGAGGAGCGAGCGCATGCCTTGCTTCGTGGCAACGCTGGCGAAGGGTTCACTGAAAACCGTCGCGTGGGTGGTTCCGGAGATCATCGCGGCAAGCCGGCTCGGATTGCCGCCGAGCTGGAGCATGGTTACCTGCTTGGCGTCGCCACCCAGCTTTTCCACGGCCAATTGCGTCGCATAGTCGGATGCCGAACCGAAACGGCTGATCGCGAGCTTTTTACCATGAAGATCGGCGACGGTTTTGATCTCCGGCCGGACGATGAGTTTAAATGGAAAAAAATTGATACCGCCGGCGATGATCACGCTGTCGCCGCCTTGCAGGTTGGCCGTGACCGCCAATGCGCCGGTGGTGAAGAGAACTTGAACTTCGTTGGCGAGCAGCGTCTGCATGCCGAGAGTGCCGCTCTCCAGCGCGATGTATTCCGCCTCCAGGCCGTACTTTTGAAAGATCTTGGCGTGATATGCCCCGGGCAAAATCGCATTGATTGCCGTGCCGAAGCCGCCGTTGGCGGCGCGGAATCTTTGCAATTGGGCCGAGCCTTGTCCGGCCAAGAGCAACAGCCACACACGCTTTTTCCCAGACGGTGCTGGGAAAAAGAGGTTCGCCTATGGGCGAACAGCCAGTTTTGTTAGGGCGCACTTCGGGCACCGGTCC